>CAYMRY010000047.1:0-8238 GCA_964393065.1 uncultured Candidatus Saccharibacteria bacterium | reverse complement strand
CTCGCGACAGAATTGGAGTGAATGCGCCATTCGAAAAAATCCTCATCGCGCACGGTATTATCCCGAAGAAAAAAGAAGACATCGAACATCAGCCGCTCGTGTAGTATCACGCATGATGAACGCCCGACGATGCGGGCGTTCACTGAGAACAGATCCCTTACTTTTGTTCGCGACGCACTGGTCGAGTGCTTGTGATGTGCACTGCACTCTCGCCCGTTTCTCCTGGTGATGGGTTCAGATTGGAAAGCTGATTTCCTGTCGTCGCTTGAGGCCTCGGCGCGGGTTTGGTAGTGCCGTGCGCATCGAGAAATTCTTTGAGTGCGCTCATGGCGTCTCTCCCTAAGAGCTGATGGCTACCGCTAGTATACGGGTGATGAAGTCGATCGATGGGGATGTGCGGGGATAACTCATTTATGCTTCTACAACTTCTTCGCGTACACCGGCAAGTACAGGTGCTGTTTGGGGAACGATGACGCTTTTAAGTTGTCCCGAGAGTAAAAACTCACGTCCTAATTCAATACCGCGTTTGTATAACATCTTGTGTACCGCCGCACTCGTTGAGAGCTGGTATCCAACAAGATCATTGGCGATGAAGTGCAAGTAGGGATGTGCAGCCTGCATGCGCGTGACATCGAGATTGCTAAAATCCGATTGAGCGGTCTTGTAGGCTTCGCGAATTCCGAAGAACGGAAGCATGATGAGTGCAATGGCGATCTTGTTGAGAAAATTACTCAATCGACTCCCAGCCCAGCTCGGGTTATTGAGTACACAGATAATTTCTTTGTCTGGATGTCGCTCGATAATGCGCGCAATACGGCGCTCGTCGTCAATCGTACCGCCATCGACATACATATTTCCATGAATCAGTGAGGAATGAGGGTATGCGGGGTGACCGCCACCGGTCGCGCGTAAATAGGGCACAATATCGCTTTCTTGCTTTAGTTCAAGGTAATCGTGATGCGAAGTACCAAGATTGTAGGCAACCATGTACAAATGTGCACCGCTCGTTTGCACTGCTTCGAAATCTACTTTTCGCTTTGTAAGTAAAATCCGTTCGATCATGTCGATATCGAACACTGGCTCGAGTGGAATGTTGGTCTTTAAAATTGAATTGGAAAAAGCGGATATAATATAGCGAGGTAAACGACTCCAGCGAATATATTTTTCATCGTTAAGATCTTCCCAATACAGTGCGGCACCAAGGTCAACCTGATCCGAAAGAAAATACAATGCGGTGAGTGATCCAGCAGAATTACCGTATACGCTATGTACATGTTTTAGAATTCCCGCGTCGGCAAATGTTTTAGAGAGTCCGGCGCTAAATACGCCGGCCATCGCACCCGCGCTGAAATAGATCACAATATTGCGTGCACCTTGATTATTGCTCATATGAGACTACTCGCGCATCGTTACTCCATACTTTACGTCATGCATATGGTATCGGCGGCGGAGTGCCGCTTCGTCGCCGTACTTCACAAAATCTCTTTCGTGTTGAGAGGGGACATAGCCGCGTGTTTCGAGATGGGCAATGGGGCACCAATAGCTCTCCGTTTTTCCTGCGATGACTGAGGCATAGTGGAGCCAGCCATTCACATAACCGCAGTACGCGCATCCCATACGCTCTGCCCAGGTAAGGTACGGAAGTTTTTCTCTATCGACAATACGAATGTAATGTGAGCGTTTAACATACGAGAACCCGTAAAGCGGAAATGTGATGCGGTGGTAAATCTCGATGCAGATATCGGCAAAAACGACGGGAATAATCATCGCCCAAATAAAGGGGGTCGCGATAAGGTGGCGCACTACGCGACCCGGATGCATGCGGTTTTCTGACATGTCGGGAGTGTACCATGCTGCTAAAGAGCGCGGTGTGGTATTGTGTGCACATTATCGTTATCCTTTCACGCATGAAAAAGAATCCTACCTCTGCAACGAATACCAAGGCACTCGCACTCCATAAGAAATTGGGTGGAAAAATACGCATAACTCCCGCGACTGTCGTGCGCAATCGCGCCGATCTCTCCCTCGTCTACACCCCGGGTGTTGCAGCGGTTTCTCTCCAAGTTGCGAAGAAGCCCGCGGATGCGCGTGTCTATACGATGAAAGGAAGGATGGTTGCGGTCATTTCTGACGGCTCTGCAGTCTTGGGGCTTGGAAATATAGGTGCCCTCGGTGCGCTTCCGGTTATGGAAGGTAAGGCTGCGCTTTTTAAAGCGTTTGCGAATGTCGATGCGTTTCCGATTGTTCTTGATACACAAGACACCGATGAGATTGTCGACACGATAGTACGTATTGCGCCGGGATTTGCTGGTATTAATTTGGAAGATTTTGCTGCGCCGCAGTGTTTTGAAATCGAGCGCCGCTTGATAGAGAAGCTTGAGATGCCGATCATGCATGACGATCAGCACGGGACAGCGATTGTGGTCTTGGCCGGGCTCATCAACGCAATGAAGGTAGTGAAAAAAGATTTGAACAAGGCTTGGATTACGGTGAGTGGGGTAGGGGCGGCGGGAGTTGCAACTATTCGCCTCATCAAAAAATATGCGCCGGGAGTGAAAATTCTGGCGGTTGATAGTACGGGCGTGATTTGGCGTGGTAGGAATGATCTCAACCCCACAAAGCGCGCGCTCATCGATGAGGGAATTATTATCGCGGAAGGTCACGGAGGTCTTGCGGACGCACTTGTGGAAGCTGATGTCTTTCTTGGTGTTTCAAAGCCAGGTGTAATCACGCCCGCGATGATTAAAACCATGAAGCCAAACCCGATTATTTTCGCGATGGCAAATCCAACACCGGAGATTATGCCGGACGAGGCCAAGAGAGCGGGTGCTGCGGTTATTGCAACCGGGCGGTCAGATTTCCCGAATCAGGTGAATAACTCGCTTGCATTTCCGGGTGTGTTTCGGGGCGCTATTGATAACAAAGTACGCCGCATCACAGACGAAATGAAATTGAAAGCCGCCAAAGCAATTGCTTCCCTCGTTCCAAAGCCGACTGCCCAAAAGATCCTTCCTGATATGTTTGATAAGCGAGTTGCCCCTGCGGTAGCTAAAGTGATTCGATAAATGTAAAGTGATCGTATCTTTCGGAAAAATCAATTTAGGCAACAAAGAGACGGAGGAAATCGCAGAAAATTGCAGGTAAGCGAGCTTAACGGTAGAGTGATAGTGCACCCATAGCTCAGCGGTAGTAGCAAGCGTCTTATACACGCTCGGTCGCAGGTTCGATCCCTGCTGGGTGCACTGTATGGCCCACATCCACGAGAAAATAGATTTTACGGCGAGTGTGTATATTGTTCGAGATGGCAAAGTGCTTCTGCATTTGCACAAAAAGTACAACCGATGGATGCAGCCGGGAGGGCACATCGAGCTGGATGAGGATCCGAACCAGGCGGCGATCCGAGAAGCTAAAGAGGAGACAGGATTCGACATCAAGCTGATAGGATCTCCTCAATCAACCATTACGATCAGTGATGGTAGCGATATCATCCCTCCACGTTTTCTTAATCGCCACCATGCAACGGAGACGCATGAACATATCGATTTCACTTATTTCGCGCGGATAGTAGGAGGGACGGAGCAATCTGAAGAAGAGAGCGAACTTCGCTGGTTCACGAAAGAGGAAATAGAAAAGAACGATATCAATTTGTACGAATCGAACCGCGCGTATTGCCTACAGGCACTTGAAGAGCTCGCATGACATACTCCGGCACAGTATTTAAAGGAAATCAGTACGGCCGCACGCTTGGATTTCCAACGGCGAATATTCAAATCAAAGAAGAGGGCGTTTCTGGGATTTTTGCGGCTCATGCGTATCTGGAATCGGTCTGCTATTCAGCTGCGGTCTATGCAAATGCTCGCTCACAGACACTGGAGGTGCACTTTTTGGATTTCGATCGCGATGTGTATGGCAAAGAAATAGAAGTCGAGCTTCTGAGTAAAATTCGCGAGGATCGCGTCTTTACTAATGAGGATGAAGCTCGAGCGACGATTGCGAGCGATGTTGCTGCTGTGCGCGCTTTTTTCACTGTGCACTAAGCCTTGCGGGGCGCTTCCTGCGTGCGACAATGGGAGCATGAAAAGATTTCTATTGGGAGTGCTCTGTCTAACGCTTATTACACCGCTTACGATTCATGCTGCGACACCAGAGGAATTAGCTGCGCAGATTGAAGCACTGCTGAGGCAAGTTGCTGCGCTTCAACAGCAAGTAGGTGCAGGGCCAGGTGGAACGACGGCAACTCCTGCGCCAAGTACGCAAGGGGCGGGAAATTTTCAGTGCCCGCAAGTTGGTCGTACGCTGAAGCGCGGCCAATCAGGCGCAGACGTAACGCGACTCCAACAATTTTTGGCCCTCGATCCGAGTATCTATCCTGAGCAGCAGGTAAGTGGTTTTTTTGGTGCACTTACCGAAGCAGCCGTAAAGCGCTTTCAATGTAAACACAACATCATCTGCACGGGTACACCAGCATCGACGGGATACGGCATCGTGGGACCACGCACAGCGGCGCTTCTTGCACAGCAGTGTGTAAGCGGGACTCCTGGTGCGGGAGGTACGGTGAGTGGCTTTATGCGTGTCACGCCTGTAACAGGAGCGGCTCCTCTTACGGTATCTGTCGAAGCAATCATGAATACGGCCAAAAGTTGCTCAAGCATCACGTTTGAAGTCCACTTTGGTGATTCGAGTGCACCAACCACTCTTACCGTACCCGCAAATCACTGCAATGAATTTCGACAAGTTGTTGACCACGTGTACACGTCTCCCGGCACGTACACGATCTCGTTCCGCTCTGGCGTACATCAAAGCACTGCCGAGGTCACCGTGACGCAGGGGAGTGCTCAAGTAAGCGGAAGTGGAACACTTTCAGTGTCTCCAGCCTCCGGTCCATCTCCCCTTAGTGTCACGCTCTCAGGTACGCGAAATATAAAGGCAGCGTGCAGTATGGGTTCCTACACGCTCCATTTCGGTGATGCTGATTCACTCGTACTTCCGGATTCAGGCTGCTCATCGGCGACATTCTCGATTATGCATACGTACACAACGCCGGGATCATACACTGCTCGACTTGTGCGTGATTCGCAAACCAGCGATACGGCGAGTGCGACGATTACCGTACAGGGAAGTGGTTCGATAGGGGGCGGGCAATTCCAAGTTACGCCGGGAGATGGGGGAGATCCTCATCGTGTTATGGCGCAGTTTTCGCTCTCTTCGTCGTGCGGTCGTTACGACCTTGACTGGGGGGATTCAAGTGCGCATGCAACACAACCCGAAGGGTCATGTGGTTCGGGTACCGCGACAAAGCAGATCACTCACGCCTATGATAAAGCGGGATCGTATACCGTCACGTTGAAGCGTGGTGCGAGCCTTAATACAACCGATACCGTCTCGGTGGTCATTGTTGATTAATCATTCGTTGTGAAGTGTGCCGCGGCGGTGTGTGAGGCGCTCCAAAAGCGTGTGATGCTCCTTGAGGGACGGGTCGCGCTGTATGAGCGCGTGCGCCTCATCGCGCGCAGCTTGGATGAGTTTTGCATTCTGGAGCGCTTCCATTCCTAAATCAGTAATGCCCCATTGCCTAGCGCCATACAAATCGCCTGCGCCGCGTGCAGCGAGGTCTGCTTCCGCCAACGTGAATCCGTTATCGGATTTCTCCAGTGCCTTGAGACGCTTCATCGCTATCTCACTGCGCGCTTCAGGAAGTAAAAAGCACAGCGGCGGGTGCGACGAGCGCATGACGCGGCCGCGAAGTTGGTGGAGTTGCGCAAGACCAAATCTTTCAGCTCCCTCAATCATGATGACTGTCGCATTCGGTACGTTGATACCCACTTCGACGACTGAGGTGGCGACGAGGATATCGATCTCATGACGAGTAAAGGCATTAAGAACACGTTCTTTCTCATCCGGCTTTTGTGCGCCGTGGAGGAGGCCCACACGAAATTCAGGGAATACGTCCTTTTGAAGGCGGAGCGCCTCTGCTTTTGCGCTTTTTGCTTGGAGGGAGTTCATTTTCTCAGGATCTGGTTCATCGATGCGCGGACAAATGACATATGCTTGGCGTCCGATAATGAGCTCAGCGCGCACCTTTTCATACGCACGCGGCCTCTCTTTTGGTGTCACAATTTGCGTCGTAATTTTCGCGCGCCCTGGTGGTAATTCATCAAGTACAGACAGATCGAGGTCGCCGTACATAGTGAGGGCAAGTGTGCGAGGGATTGGTGTCGCGGTCATAGAGAGGAAATGCGGTGCGGCGTCGCCTTTGTGTGCGAGTTCGCGGCGCTGGCGAGTTCCGAAGCGGTGTTGCTCATCAACGATCGCGAGTGCGAGGTGTTTAAAGTGTACATTTTTCTGAATGAGTGCATGAGTGCCGACAATCATGGCGATTTCACCGCTTGCGACCCATGTGAGGAGCTGTGCCTTTGAAATATCGGTTGCCTTGCCCTTGCCGATTTTCGAGGGAAATTTCTTGCACCCGGAGCCGGTAATGAGACCGATATTGATCGGAAGGTCTTTGAAATACTCTATGAACGATTGAAAATGTTGTGTCGCGAGGATTTCCGTTGGCGCCATGTAACCGACTTGCAGTGTACCGGACGTGCGGCCGTTTGGACGGGAGTGCACGACCGCGTACGCGGCCGCGGCCGCAACGAGCGTTTTTCCACTCCCGACATCTCCCTCGAGAAGACGTGCCATTGGAGAAGGTTTTCCAAAATCCTGAACGATATCGTCTATGGCGCGCTTCTGTGCACCCGTTGGAGGAAAGGGGATCGAACTGAGGAAAGTGTGTACATATTTCTCAGGCTCCGTGATCGTAAAGGCGGGAAGCGAGGCGTTTTCGGCGCGCTCGCGTGCGCGCACAATCTGTACGGCAAATATTTCTTCAAATGAGAAGCGCTTTCGTGCCGCTTGTGCATGCTTTTCTTCTTCTGGTGCATGGATAAATACGAAAGACTCCTGCAGCTCTGGCAGATGATAGCGGGCACGAAGATCACCCGGGAGTGGATCCTGCAAAGATTTATGCGCGCCGTGCTCAAATACGCGCTTGAGGGCGTGATAGAACCAGAGGGAAGTAATACCACGCGATTCCGGATAGATGGGGGTCAGTGCGGGGCGGGTATCAACGGCACTCTCTTCCTGAAAAAGCCCTTCTCCTACCACCTCTCCGGCGGCAATGGGAACGACTTCAGGATTCGTAATGTAGGGTTTTTCGGGAGACCCGGCGACGGTGCCAATAAGTCGCACCGGAACGTTTTGTGGTGCCATTTTGGCCATGTACGGCTGGTTGAACCAAAGAACTTTGACTTTACCATGCGAGTCATTAAACCAGCCTTCTGTAGCCGTTCTGCGGCTTTTCCAGAGGCGTTTCGCCTCGAGCTTGCACAAGGTTCCAATGAGTGATACCTTCGTGCCCGGCGAGAGTGCTGACGTTGTGCCGGAGTTCACCCCACTTTCGTAACGGGAGGGAAAGTGGTACAGAAGATCGTAGATCGTACGCAGACCAAGTTTTGCAAGTGCGCTCTTCTGAGGTTGTATCAGGCGAAAATGTGCGGTGATAAGATCGTGCGGTGACATCGCTCTAGTATATGTCGGGGATCACTTCTGTGCTCGAGCACAGATGTTGTAAAGTTATACACAGCCCCGTCGCTTGCCAAGGTACAAACTTTCAGTACGATAGCCGTGTTTGATGTTAAAAGGATTAGAGTATTAGCGTAGTATGATGGCTGACGATAATGAAGAAAAAGAACTTGATCCGGATACGCTCGGCGAAGTTCTTGATGAGGAGACCGACTGGGAAGAGGAAGATGAAGTCGCCGATAAACTGCATGGCGACGACGAAGACGAGGCGCTCTAAAATTAGCTTCTCAGAAACAGACGCAACTCGAGACGCATTATGCGGCTCGAGTTGCTTTGTTGTTGAGTAAAGGGGCGGTATAGTACGAGCATGCATATCGTATTGCGCTTCCTCGCCACAGTCGCCGCTGTCTACCTCACCGTCAATCTTGTTCCGGGGATTTCTGTCGCAAGCGGATGGGAGACGATGCTTATCGTTGCTCTCGTATGGTCCGTCATCATCACCGTGATTAAGCCGGTTCTCAGTATTGTCTCGCTTCCGATTACTATTCTCACACTCGGACTCTTTTCATTTGTTCTCAACGCACTTCTTTTTTGGGGGATGGAGCTTATCGTGCCTGGCTTTGATGTTGCGGGATTCGTCCCGGCATTACTTGGGTCAATTGTGCTCTC
>CAYMRY010000046.1:0-8266 GCA_964393065.1 uncultured Candidatus Saccharibacteria bacterium | reverse complement strand
CAGTCATTACGCAACTTACCGGCCCAGCAGGCACCATTTTCGATGGTGATTGGCTTCCTCTTGCGGACTCGCAAAATGGCACTCCAATTCCAGGTGGTTCAACCCGATACATCGGTAAAGCATGGTGCTTCGGTACGCTTGCGGCAAATGGCACAGCCCAGGATCTCAGCGGATCATCCACACCACTTACTCGCGGTACAACAGGCTTCACTTGTGACGGCTCTGGTAACAACAACGCCGCACAGACGGACGGCATCGTTGTCGATGTCTCATTCCAAGCTGTTCAGTCGCGTAACAACGCTAACTTCCTCTGCTCATCTCTTCCTCCGTTTGTGGGAACAGGCCCAACTCAGCGCTCGCTCGTTGGGGCTGCAAATTACACGGTCCCCGTTGCCCCGGTGTGTAATGTCACTGCGGACGATGACGGTGCAATCAGCGCCGGTCACACACAGACTATTGCTGCTGCAATTGCAGAAGCAACGGCTGGACAAACGATCTGCGTCGCCCCAGGAACGTATAACGAATTCGTTGTCGACAAGGCACTTACCATTAAGGGTTTAAGCGATCCTGAAGGCGGAACACCCGCAGTCGTCGTTCCATCAAGCGCGGCGGTATCAGCTCTCGCGCTCGTGAATGCAAATAACGTCACCATTACGGGACTTAAATTCGACGGAACTGGTACTACATTCTCTGGACAGGTTGCGGGTGTGCAAATTTCACCGATCGCGGCAAGCCTCACCGGCGTCAATATCACGTATAACGTCGTCAAAAATATCGCAGTCGTAAGTGGATTTGCTGCAAAGGGTATTCAGTGGTTCACCGATACAGACAGCGGATTCCAATTGAGTAACTCGACTATCGCGCACAACACGATTAGCGATATTGCTGCAGTCAACAAAGGTGGATACGGAGTCCAAACCGTAGGTCCAATGAGCAGCGTCGCTATAGAGAACAACAGCATCAGTAATACTACCGGCGCATGGGGCGCAGGCGTTGCTGTAGACACCAAGAACACGACGCTCACTGCGGTCACTGGTTCGACGATTTCGTTCAACCAAATTCTCACGGGAGTAAGCGATGGTGTCAGCCGTTTCTCAGTGCAAGTTGAAAATCGCATCGACGCAACAGGCGTTGGTGTGCATCAAAACAACATCGAGACCTCATTGCACGGCGGCGGTAACGTACCGTTTGGCACTGAAGGGAGCTTGAATGCACAGAGCAACTGGTGGGGAGTCGCGGTTCCTGTACTTGCAGTTGATGTATTCAACTCAGGCGCAAATACAACCGACTTCACACTTCCTGAAGCGTCTGCATTACCACTTAACTAGTCATTCCTAGCCGTTTCGAGCACGAATTATCGTGCTCGACGGGCTGGGAGTAATCACAGCATAATTATTAAGATTATTAGTAACCTTTATACATAGGATAATAACTATGGCAGCATTACTTAACACACGAATTCTTGCTTCTCTTGCGATGATCGTATTCGTCGCAGCGGCAGCAGCAGGTGGCACCGGTGCATTCTTCTCTGACACTGAGACATCAACAGGAAACACCTTTACGGCGGGGGATATTGATTTGCAGATTGATAACGAGAGCTACGTCACAAATATGGCGGGAGGTCTCGACAACAGTACGTCAACTAGCTGGACGATGACTGATCTCATTGCAGGCACACACAAATTCTTCAATTTCGAGGATGTAAAACCGGGTGACGTTGGTGAGGACACAATTTCGATCCACGTTGGTTCGAATAATGCTTGGATGTGTGCAGCCGCACGTATTACTCAGGATACCGACGAGAGCTGTACAGAACCAGAACTCGCGGATGATCCATCATGTGTTGCAACGGCAACTAATGGTGAACTCGACAGCTCGCTCCAGTTCGCTTTTTGGACGGATGACGGCGATAACGTCCTCGAAGACGATGAAGTTGCTAAAATCTTCCTCCAGGGCACACTTGCAGATATGGGAACACTTGGAAAAATTCGTCTCGCGGACTCATCAGGCAGCATCCTCGGAGGCACGAATCCAATCCCAGGCAACACAACGTTTTACATCGCAAAAGCATGGTGCATGGGTACACTCGCTGCAGCACCAGTTGCGCAAGATACCTTCGGCAAGTTACCTAATAGCACAAATGGTCCGCTCGTACGTGGTACCGGCGTGACCTGTAACGGCGCATCAGTCAACAACGCAGCGCAGACCGACAAAGTTGTTGGCGACATGCAGTTCTACGCAGTACAGTCTCGTAACAACGCGACGTTCACTTGCGCATCTAACTACCAAGGATTCAACATCCAGTAGTCCTTTTGACCCCCAATATGCCTCAAATGGCGCCATTTGAGGCATAAGGTCAAAAAGTCGATACCGGTATTTTGGAGTCAAAATACCCGTATCGGCACTCGTGGATAGCTCGTTCCGGTCGCACCTAGGAGACTTCACCTCCGAAGAGTGCGACCGGGGGAGCTGCACATGAAGGAGGTCGAACGACTTCTTACGCAGCATCACGAATTGTTACCAACATTATTAGAAGGGAAATCAGTTATTAGCTATAACAATACCGATATGAATATTTCACGAATCGTGCTTGGACTCCTCCTCATCGTGGGAGCAGGCAGTGCACTTGCGACCGGCACGTCAGCGTTCTTTTCAGACACCGAGACTTCGACGGGGAATATGTTTACAGCCGGAGATATAGATTTGAAAATCGATAACGAGAGCTACTACAACATGAACAAATGCACCGAGGTCACTGCAGGTATCTGGCAGTGGCAGGGAAGTGCGCCGTTTCCTGTCGTCGGATCTCCGTGCGAGACCTCCTTCGCACTCAGCGATCTCGATCAGGGCAAATTGTTTTTCAATTTCACTGACATCAAGCCTGACGACGAAGGGGAAGACACCATCTCGATACACCCAGGCACCAACAACGCGTACGCGTGTATGGATGTGACGCTCACCTCAAACGACGACAACTCCTCGGTAGACCCGGAGACTGCGGATGGTGATGCACTGGAAGACATCAACAATACCTGGGACGGCGAACTCGCACAAAATCTTCGCATGTTTTGGTGGGCAGATGACGGCGACAACGTTTTCGAAGTGGGTGAAGGCTCAATTTCCGGCGGTGTGAAGACTCTCTACGATCTCGCATCCACCAGCGGCGCATATTCTGTCGCACTTGCCGACTCCTCAACAAACGTCTGGACTCCTCAGACCCCAGGACCTATTCCCGGAAACGCGACGGTCTATATCGCAAAGGCGTGGTGCTTCGGAAATCTCACAACTTTGCCAATAGCGCAGGATGGGTTTGGACACTTGGGAACGAATGGTCCGCAGGTCCGCGGCACGGGAGTAGTCTGTGATGGAACGGCACTCAACAACGTGACGCAAACGGACAGTGCAACGCTCGATGTCGCATTCCGCGCTATTCAATCGCGCAACAACGGAACCTTCCGTTGCGATGGCCAGGAATCACGTACCGCGAAATTGACCGTGATTAAGCAGATCGTGAACGATAACGGTGGCAACAATGTTGTACCGGACTTCCAGCTCTTTGCGGATAATGGCGTAACTGAAGTTGGTATGACCTCGGGTGTACAGGGGACCGTGCTTGCAGGTAACTACACCATTACCGAAACAGGCGTCTCGGGGTATGTTGCGTCATTTTCCGGAGACTGTGATTCAAGCGGCGCAATCACTCTGAATCCTGGCGATGTAAAGACGTGCACAATCACCAACAACGACCTTCCCGGTAACATCACGCTGATTAAGAGTGTCGTAAACAACAATGGTGGAACAGCGACATCCAATTCAGCATGGGGACTTCGCATTGATGGTAATATTGTACCGAACAACACCTCGGTCGCAGTTACGGCAAATGCCGCGCATTCGATTAACGAGGACGGCCGCGCTGGATACCACTTCGTATCGATCACAGGGCATCCTAAGTGTCCGATCGTACTCGGAGGTACCGCGACGCTCGACGAAGGCGAAGCAATCACCTGTACGATCACGAACGACGATAACTAAAGAGAGGCGGGCGGCGAGGCTAAAGCCTCGCCGCCCTGAGTGGATCGAACATTCCTATGCAAAACCTCTACACCATTCCGCTTCGCATACTCCTCATCGGGGTACTCCTCAGCGCTCTAACGGTGTCGTTTGCATTCCGCTCAGTATCGCTCTCAAGCGGTATTACCTACGCAACAGGCGATGGATTCAATCTCAAGATTGATAGCCGTGCTTTCTACAACGGCGCGGCTGTTCCCGCATCGACGTGGAATCTCAAGAACCTCACGCCGGGTTCAGACAAGTTCTTTAACCTATCCGATGTGAAGCCAGGAGATCGAGGAGAAACAACTATCAGCTTCCACGTGAATAAGACCGCGTGGATCTGTCTTGATTTTGAGAAACTGAAACAGAAAGAGAACGGTCGTAATGAACCGGAATCGCACGAAGATCCCTCGGGGGGATCGAGTCAAGGGGAACTTGCTGCAGGCACCGAGTTCTTCGCATGGCTTGATGATGGCGACAACACATTTGAAATCGGCGAGTTGCCGCTTTTTGGCACGACGACGCAGTCTGCAACGCAGGTGTTCAACAATAAAACATATGCAATCGCCGATTCGCTCGCTGGATATCCATTGGTCGCATCGACGACAAAATATGTCGGCATCACCTGGTGTGCGGGGAATCTGGGAGTCAATCTCGCAAGTGCTGTAATCAGCTGTGACGGTTCGGCACTCGGTAACGCCGCGCAGACCGATTCGTTTTCGGTTGATATCGGCATACGCGCAGTACCCACGAAGGGCAACAAGAATTTTACGTGCATAAAAAAGGGCAACAACTGCGAATGGCCGGGGAACGTTAAAGTAACGATCAATAACAACGGGGATGTTACCAATACAACCACGGCAAACTCGAATACTGGCGGGAACAACGCGGGAAGCGGCGGCACAGTGAATACTGGCAACGCTTCGAGTACCTCTTCGACAACCAACATCATCAATCGGATTCGACTTCTCATCGGTCGCTAACGCACTATGAAAATTATCTCGACACTCTTCTACGCACTCTTCGTAACCTTCGTTGTGGGTATTGCGGGATTGCTTGCCGGATCAATGCTTCCGATTCCGCAAAATATCGAGCTCAAGATTGTAAAAAGCGGTTCGATGGAGCCCGCTATTCCGACAGGCTCGCTTGTCGTTGTTAAGCCGCAAGCGGCGTACACGGTCGGCGATGTCATCACCTTTGGCGCCGACACAAAGACGGAAATTCCAACCACACACCGCATCATAAGTATTATGGGCGAGGGACAGTCGCGGACGTATACGACAAAAGGTGATGCCAACGAAGAACAAGACTCAAAGCAGACGCCGCATCGCGACATCATCGGCCGCGTTATGTTCCACGCTCCGTATGTGGGATTCATCCTCGATTTTGCGCGACAGCCTATCGGTTTTACGCTTCTTATCGCGATTCCCGCTGGTCTCGTTATTCTCGAAGAGATCCTGAGTATTTTTAAAGAAATCGGTAAAGGTCGTCGCCGTAAGAAAGGAGACATTGACGGCGCTGGAGGAGGTAGTGACGCGCACGACGCATCAAACGTGCACATGCGCACCGTATATGCAAAACGCCGCGTCATGGATGAAATTTTTGTGCCGATGCTTCTTGAGTTGCGTGAAGCTCGTGCAGCGCTCTCAACGCGAAAAGACGCACTCCGCCAAGCACTTGCAGGAGATGCGTATGGAACCTCAACTGCGCTCGTCCTCGGCCTTATTTTCTTCTCTTTCACCATGTCGGGAGCTGCGGGCGGAACGATTGCGTATTTCCAAGACATCGAGCGCTCCGTGAATAACCTTTTCCGCGCGGGTGAATGGGCGCCACTTTCGAATCCGCAGGACATAGTTCTCAACGAATTTTTACCAAACCCCGACGGCATCGCTTACGGTTTTGATTTTGGTAATGATGCCAGCAATATGCCGCAAGGTGAGTGGATCGAACTTTTCAATAACGGCGATCAAGCTGTCGATGTACTTGGATGGTACATGACGGATGCATCCGGCGGTGTCGGTAATACACACGCGGTCATTACCGCAGGAAACACGCAGCCAGCAACCACTATCATTCCGCCAGGCGGTTGGCTCGTTGTTTACCTTAATAAGCCGAGTCTGAATAACACAACTGACGAAATTTATCTTTATACGAGCACATCTTCGGGGAGCGTTCTCATTGATCAGGTTGCGTACGATCAGAGTGCATTTTGTTTCCTTGAACCGACGCCAACGGATGAGAATTCAACTACCTCGCCATCAGGTACTCCGGGTAACGGTAACAGTGCCGATTGTAACCAGGCACTCGTACCGCCCAACAAATCCTACGCGCGCATACCCGATGGCACGGGCGCATGGGTAGATCCGATTCCGACACCAGGAACGCCAAATATTCCCGAGCCTCAAGCCGCTTCAGCATCTTTTGTAGCGTCGTCGAACGAGGGTGAGGGCGATGTTCTTGGAGAAAGTATCGAATCAAGCGACGAAGAGGGTAACGAAGAAAGTAACACGAGTGAAGCGTCATCTGGGGACGCTTCGAGTGAGAGTGAAGGTAGCTCAGAAGGCCAGCGTGAATTCGGTGAGCAGGGCACAGCGGAGGAAACCACCGCACCAGAGAACATGCAAGGCTCAAACGAGAATGCAAACGAATTAACACCGAGTGAAATCCCTTCCTCTCCAGAAGAAGAACCCGCATCGCCACCCGCTGAGATACCAATCGAGGATATGCCGGCTGCCGCAGAAGAGAGCGCACCTGGGCCAGAGAGTGTACCTAGCGTAGAGTAGCGCAATTCTTGCGTTTTATTTTTTTTGTCGTATAGTGCTTTTGCAGTAGAAAGGGGAAACCGATGGTGACCATCGACGAAACGGTATACGACAGTAAACCGAAGTCGCACAAAAAGGCGTTGCCGCCGCTAGGGAAACGGCGGTGTGCGGGGTACGTGAAAAGGAATATGGAGTCCTACGTCTGTAGGACCATTCTGTCAGCTCGCAACAAAAGGGATCGATGCCATTGCTGTGAGCGATCGGCGTTCGAAGTAAAGATGGAGGCCAGGCTCAAAAAGTCGCTTCCTCCTAACTCCGACAGAAGTGCGAATCGGAAGAGAGTGATCAAGAAGCGACTTCGCAATCCATGACAACAAAGACCCGAGGCAGCATTCGCGCCTCGGGTCCTACTTTTCATGATGCATCCTAACTGAGCCTACGGTGCGATATGGATCCGATATCCATCGCTGTACACGGTTTCAATGAAATTACTCGCCTTTGGTACAGCTTTTTTAAGTTTGCGACGCACATATTTGACTTGCGAATCGACTGATCGGTCGCTTATTTCTGATTCACCGTGCGGATCGAGTGCATGGGCGATCAAATACGAGCGCGAACACACGCCCCCTGAGCGCGTAGCAAGAGCTGAGAGAATCTCAAATTGCGAATGGGTTAACCCGAGACGAATATCGTTCACATATACAAGTCTCATATTTTTCTCGATGCGAAGCGTCATGTCATCAAGAGTGAACTCTAAAACGTCTGTGGTCGATCCCTTGAAGCGCCGAGTTACGGCGCTCAGACTCGCCAAGAGTTCGCGAGGCATTCCGCTTGAGATAACATCATCCGCACCGAACTCCAGATATTCCGATCGCACAAGCGACCACTCGCGCCCGTTTGAGACGTGATCAATCAACACAACTATCGGTACGATTTCTTTTGCCTTACGCAGCATCCTCACAAAAGGAAGCCCTTGCCTCTCAATTGATCGGAAAAGAAATACCTCGCTTTCATTATCGCGAAGGGTTTCGACAACGAGGTTGACACTCGCAGTCGATTGGTACCCAATTTCCATAACACAGTGATCCCGAAGCGCTTGCAGGTCACATCCCTTTAATCCCATGGCGAGAATCCGCATGTGTCTCTCCTCAGCTGAACTAACTGCGTGCAGTTAACATTAGAGCTCGCAAAAATACAACTATCTAAAAAGATACGGGCCGCGACAGTAGTCGCGGCCCGCATGTAATACGAGTACGCTCAATCGAGCTAGTTCATGCGTCGAGAGCAGCTCCTACAACACTTCCACCAACATCGACCGAAAGCTTACCAGTGCGTGCAAGTATACGCACGAACAGATTGAGCATATTTAGGTACATATTGATGGCTGCAAAGACAGCGTTAGCGGCATTTCGCGGCATCCGCACTGCTTGATTCATGTCGTAAAACACGAA
>CAYMRY010000045.1:0-8530 GCA_964393065.1 uncultured Candidatus Saccharibacteria bacterium | reverse complement strand
TCGGATATTCACGTTGAGCCAACACCGGCGGGGGTGCGAGTGCGCTATCGCGTCGATGGCGATTTACACACCAGTGTAGTACTCCCCGCGAACACGCATCGAGCGATTGTCGCGCGCATAAAGGTCCTCGCGTCGATCCGACTGGATGAAAAACGCCGTCCACAGGACGGACGCTTTTCGGCAAAGTTTGATGAACGTCAGATTGACTTTCGTGTCTCTACGTTTCCTTCGTATAGCGGTGAGAAGGTGGTGATGCGTATTCTCGACCGCGAACAAGGCTTCATCCCCGTCGACAAACTCGGTTTTTCAGAGCGAACGTTGCGGTTAGTGCGTGCAGCTATTCAGAAGCCGCATGGTCTCATACTCGTGAGCGGCCCTACCGGTAGCGGTAAATCTACGACCTTGTACTCGATGCTCGCCGAGCTTGATCGTGAGCACAAGAACATTCTTTCGCTCGAAGATCCGATCGAATATTACATTGACGGTGTGATCCAATCGCAGGTGCGGCCGGAGATTGGCTATACCTTTGCAAACGGACTTCGAACGACTTTGCGTCAGGATCCTGATATCATCATGGTGGGCGAGATTCGTGATGGTGAGACGGCAAAGCTTGCGATACAAGCAGCGCTCACTGGTCACTTGGTGCTCTCAACGATTCACACGAACGATGCTGTTGGAGTTATACCGCGCCTTATCGATATGGGCGTAGAGCCCTATTTGATCCCCCCGGTACTTGTACTATCTATGGCGCAGCGTTTGGTGCGCACACTCTGTGATAATTCAGGGACCGTCAAAGAGCTGTCGCCGAGCGAGATAAAAATGATTGAGGCGGAAATGGAATCATTGCCAAAGCACTATCGTTTCGAAGTGAAAAATACGGTCTATGAGCCGGAGCGTACCGCAACATGTCCAACAGGTCTGAGAGGACGTATGGCCGTCTTTGAGGCGATGGAGATGACCTCTGACATGGAAAAAATAATTCTCACGTCTCCCGTTGAATCAAAGCTGCGCGCCGCAGCTCGGCTTCAAGGAATGACGACGATGCGTGAAGAAGCCATAATAAAAGCGTTTGAAAAGAAAGTGCCGTATTCAGAAGTAAATACGCTCTCTTCCGAGCTCACGAGTGATGATGATCCCATCAGTAGTCCGCCAATCGTGCCGGTCGAGCCGGAACCGCTTATCAGTGAAGAGATCGACGATCAAAAAACATCCGTATGATGACTGAACAGAAAGCTCATGTGCTCCTTGCCGATGATGATAAATTCCTGCTCGATATGTACAGTCTCAAATTTTCACAGGCGGGTTTTGCGGTGACGCCATGTTTTTCTACGAAAGAGGCACTTACGGCGCTGAGAGGAGGTGTTTCGCCTGATGCGGTGGTTTTTGATATCACGATGCCGGGCGAAGATGGTTTTGTGCTGCTGCAGACGATTAAACAGGAGGGCCTTGCACCGCAGGCACGTCTCATCGCGCTTACCAATCAGAGTAACGATGAAGATAAGCGCCATGCGCAAGAATTGGGTGCAGATCGCTACTGCATTAAAGCAAGTATGATTCCCTCTGAAGTGGTTTCGATGGTGAAGGAGGAGATTGCAAAAAGGAACACTGCGTAAGAAGGGTTATTACTAGTCAGTGCGGTTACGCTGCATAGTTCTGTGGATAGGAAATATCGTTCAAAAAAGTACGCTACAATGTCACCATGGCGATCGACTATCCGACAGTACTTAAAAAATACATAAATGTCCTCATTCACGAGGGTGCGTCTGATCTACATTTTTCTACCGGCGCGCATCCTACCATTCGTGTTGCAAGCTCTCTGACGCCGATGTTAAAAGAGCCGGTACTCACTGCGGAAGACACCCTTGGTTTTGCTCGTGCACTCCTCAAAGATGAACAATATAATCGCTTTATTGCAAATTTTGAAGTCGACTTTGCGTTTGAGACAGATGATGGAAATCGCTTTCGTGGTAACGCATTCTATCAGCGTGGCTCCGTCGGCATTGCACTGCGTTTTATTCCGAAGCAGATTCGTACGCTGAGCGAACTCGCGCTTCCGGATATTCTCGAGACTTTTGCGCGAAAGTCGCAAGGTTTCTTTCTCGTCGTGGGTCCTGTCGGGCAAGGGAAGACGACAACTCTTGCGGCGATGATCGAGATGATCAATACCGAGCGCATGGAACACATTGTCACGATTGAAGACCCAATCGAGTATGTGTTCGAACCCAAAAAGAGTCTTGTGGACCAACGCGAAGTCCTTCTCGATACCAAGAGCTTTGATTCGGCGCTCCTTAGCGCATTTCGTCAGGATATTGACGTCCTTCTTATTGGTGAGATGCGTGGTCCGGAAACTATGGCAGCGGCGGTTACCGCTGCTGAAACCGGACACCTTGTCTTTTCAACGTTGCACACGAATAATGCCGCACAAACGATTGATCGTATTATCGATTCATTTCCCGCGGCGCAACAGGATCAGATTCGTATCCAGCTTGGCGCATCGCTTGCAGGTATCTTTAGCCAACGCCTCATCCCACGTATTTCAGGCGGGTTGATTCCTGCGTATGAATTGCTCATCAATAATAAAGCGATTGCAAACCTGATTCGCGAGAAGCGTACTCATGAAATTAATACCGTAATCGAAACGTCGAGCACCGACGGCATGATCGATCTCAATCGCTCGCTTGCAGAGCTTGTCGCGCGCGGTGAAATTTCGGTCGAAAGTGCCTATCAATACTCGTTGAATCCAAACGTACTACAGAAACTACTATGAGTTGCGAGACTTCGGGTGAAAAGTATACCAAAAAGCAGCCTGCATCTGTGCGTGGTGAACGCATCACTACCAACTGCTACGTATGAGTCTCTTCACCTATACAGCGGTCGATGAACAGGGTGCGGGACGTGCCGGAACGATCGAGGCGGTAAACGTTGACGTGGCTATCACCGCGCTTCAACGTCGCGGACTCATCATCTCTTCAATCGATTCAGCGGAACAAAAGCAGGTATGGAGTCTCACCACTTCAATTCCATTATTTAATGGAATACAGGGGAGCGATATCGTGATGCTCTCGCGTCAGATGACAACATTGTTTGAATCGCAAGTCTCTGCACTGCGCGCGTTTCAGCTCCTTGCTTCGGAGGCGCGCACGCCGCGCCTTGCAGAGGTTCTTTCCGCCGTTGCCAATGACATTCAAGGCGGAAGTCAAATTTCAAGCGCGCTCTCAAAGCATCCGGAGATGTTTTCGAACTTTTACGTCAACATGGTGCGCGCTGGCGAGGAAGCGGGAAAGCTCGACGAAACATTCGAATTCCTCGCCGATTACATGGATCGCAATTACGAAATCAGCTCAAAAGCAAAAAACGCGCTTATTTATCCGGCATTCATTATTGCAACATTCGTCGTTGTGATCGTCCTCATGATGACGCTCGTAATTCCGCGTCTTGCCGTGATGCTTACTGAAGTGGGGCAGGCCGTGCCAATTTACACACGTATTGTGATCGGCATCAGTACGCTGCTTTCAGATTACGCGCTTTTGTGGATCATTTTCCTCATCGTAACTGTCGTCTTTATGGTTCGTTTTTCGCGAACACCGACGGGAGCTGCGATGTTTAGTCGTGCTCGGCTTCAGATACCCATCATTGGCGGTATTTATAAAAAACTATTTCTCTCGCGCATATCTGATAACCTCGCAACAATGCTCAAAAGCGGTATTCAAATTCTCCGCGGGCTTGAAATAACCGGTACGGTTGTGGAAGACCCAACGTATGAACAGGTTTTGAAGGATGCCGCGCAAGACGTCAAATCCGGACTTCCGGTTTCCGAGGCATTTCGCAAACATCCTGAAATTCCCGGCATTGTCGTTGCGATGATTAAAATCGGAGAAGAGACGGGTAATATGGGGGGGATTCTCGATTCAATGTCGAAATTCTATCGGCGCGAGGTCAATAACGCTGTGGATACCCTCGTCTCCCTTATCGAACCAATTATGATTGTCTCCCTCGCGGTGTGCGTTGCGGTTCTTCTCGCTTCGGTCTTGGTTCCGATCTACAATATTGCAGCAAGTATCTAGAAGGAGGTTGCGCTATCCACAGCTGTATGTTCAAACGCACCGACTTTGCCGTATGATACTCGTATGAATACACAGCGCGGGTTTACACTTATTGAACTTTTGGTTGTCATCGCGATTATTGGCATACTTTCCTCCGTTGTGCTCGCATCATTGAATGGTGCACGAAAGAAAGGTCGTGATGCACGTCGAGTTTCTGACCTAAAGCAGATTCAGCTCGCGCTTGAGATGTACTACGACTCGAATTCGAGTGAGTATCCTGATGCTTCGAGTTCGCTCGCTCCAACGTACATTTCAACGCTTCCGGCTGATCCTCAAACTGCCGCAGCATATGGGTATGACAACCTCACGAGTGCGGCAGCTGCTTGCGTTGTCGCCTCTGGTGTATGTTCGAACTATGTTCTTGGTGCGACGCTTGAAGATGCAACAAATGGCGCACTAAGTCAGGACATCGACGGTACGGTCGGCGCGGTGTCGTGTGCTGATCCTGTCTATTGCGTTCAGCCTTAGCTCATTATTAATTATTTATTTAATCTATATTTATGCAACGTTCATCACGCGGTTTCACCCTCATCGAACTTCTGGTGGTTATCGCAATTATCGGCATTCTCTCGTCAGTCGTCTTAGCTTCGCTTAACAGTGCTCGTAAAAAAGGTCGCGATGCTCGTCGTATCTCCGATGTAAAACAAATTCAGCTCGCGCTCGAACTCTACTACGATACGAACCAGAGCTATCCGGTTGGAAGTGGCGCAGCATCGACGACACTCACAACACTTGTCACGAACAGCTTCATCTCGTCGATTCCTCAGGATCCGACAAACGCGGGGGCATATGTCTATAGCTACGCTTCAGCTGATGGAGCTGGTGCGGCTTGTGCAGCTGCTCCATGTTCGAGTTTCGTAATTAAGGCGGAAATAGAAGGAGGAACTTCCGCGGTACCTCAGGGAGATTTGGATAGCACGCAAGCAGGGCTTGCTTGTGATGATCCGTCCTATTGTGTAAAACCGTAAGTACGACGCAATTTGTGTGAGGTGGTACCCCGTCGAATTTCGACGGGGTTTTGCCATGGTATTCTTTCGCCATGATGCTATCCGGAGTGCTGTGGGGAATACTTGGCTTACTTTTGGGCAGCTTTACGAATGTACTTATTTTAAGATGGGGAGTAGCCGATTTTGTATCTGATCGAAGTGCATGCTCTCACTGTAAACGTACCCTCCTGTGGTATGAACTCGTACCACTCATTTCGTATCTCGTTTTGTGGGGTAAGTGTCGTACCTGTCATGCGAGGATTTCGATACAATATCCGCTCGTTGAGGCGTTCATGGGGATTCTCTTTGTGTTCGTTGGCCTCTCGTCGCTTTCTCTTTCATTAAAGATTGTGAGCGCCCTCATATGCATGCTCCTTGTAGCGATAACCGTATATGATCTTTACTACACGCTCATTCCGGATGCGTGGAGCTTCTCGTTTGGTATTCTCTCCTTTGTCTACGGGGTTCTCGCGTACATGCCGGGAACATTCTCTGAAGTGGTACTCTTTGTCTTTTCGGGGCCGTTTCTTGCCCTACCACTTGTTGCGCTCTGGTTCGTGTCGCGCGGCACGTGGATGGGGCTCGGTGATGCAAAGCTTGTGCTCGGGGTCTCGTGGGTCTTGGGACTCTTTTCAGGCTATCTTGCACTCAGTCTCGCGTTTGTTTTTGGGGCACTCGTCGGTGTCCTGATACTTCTTCCGCTTCCGTACCTCATAAACGCAATCAACACACTTCTCATAACTCGCTATGCGACAGGGGCGCGGGCATTTACAATGAAGAGCGAGGT
The DNA here is from genome assembly GCA_964393065.1 of uncultured Candidatus Saccharibacteria bacterium. Taxonomy (GTDB): domain Bacteria; phylum Patescibacteriota; class Minisyncoccia; order Phycocordibacterales; family UBA2100; genus UBA10103. The sequence goes on along the minus strand of CAYMRY010000045.1, from coordinate 2,654 downwards.
ACCATTTGGCCCTTTCCTCATTGCCGCATTTCTCATTGTATGGTTTTCCGATATATACAATTTCCTTCTCTGGGAGCATCTCGAGCCTTTTCTCTTATTGAGCTCATGGTGGTGACCGCAATCTTTGTGCTACTTTCGGCGGTTGTGCTCGCAAGTAACTCACGTTTTGGAAGTGTTATCATTTTGCAGAATCTCGCGCATGATATCGCACTCTCAGTGCGCGAAGCGCAGGTGTATGGCATTGCGGTGCGTCGCTTTGATCCGACATCAGGTCCTGGAATGTTTAGTTATGGGTACGGCATGCACTTTGCGCCCGGGTCGAGCTACGAATTGTTTGCGGACGCGAATGCCAACGGCAAATGGGATGCCGGAGAAACGGTCAAAACGACGACGCTCTCTGGTGGCTACGCGATTACCAATTTGTGTGGACCTGAAGCAACCTGTGGACTCACGAGGGTTGATATTCTCTTCAAACGACCTGAGCCTGATGCGTGTATTAGTACCAATGGTGCGGTCACGCTCTCGGGGCAAGGACTTTGTGTTTCCGCGATCTCCCGTTCAATCATTTCAATTACGTCGCCGCGAGGGGACGCAGCGTCCGTTCTTATTGATGCCTCAGGACAAATTTCCGTGCAGTAGATGAATATGCAATTCTTTAAAAAAATCCGTTCATTATGTTTCTCAAGACCTAGTGAAGTAGTGGGGTATTCCAATAGTGCGCAGAAACTACAACGACAGACAGGCGGGTTTACCCTCATCGAACTCATGGTGTCTGTTACGCTTTTCACCGTGGTGATGCTGGTTTCAGTCGGCGCTCTTCTTTCTCTTGTTGCTGCGAATAGAAAAGCACGTGCACTTGAAAGCGTGATTAACAACCTTAATATCACACTTGACGGCATGGTGCGTGCGATTCGTATGGGCTCGAAGTACAATTGTGGAAGCGCAGCAATTCCAAGCGACATTGAGGGTGGAAATTGTCCCTCAGGGCTCCAGGCCTTTTCGTTTGCTCCCTACGGCTCAGATCCGACTGAACAAACAGAGCGTTTTTACTATACGTTTTCAAATGGTCAGCTCTACCGTTCCAAGACAGGTGGAACCAATCCTGTGGCAATTACGGCGCCTGAGGTATCGATAACCGATATTACATTTTATGTCGTCGGAACGATACCGCGCGATATTGTGCAACCCAAAGTGGTCATTGTGGTGAAGGGGACGGCGGGTGAAAATGCGGCGACGCAAACTACGTTTTACATTCAAGCCACCGCGGTAGAGCGTACACTTGATATATAGTTATGAAAAAAAATATCAAGTATTACGTACCGAATAGCAAGAGAGACAGGGGTATGACGCTTATCGAAACCCTTGTTGCGATTTCGATATTAGCAATCGCGATCGTGGCGCCAATGTCGCTCACTATGCAAAGTCTCGCCTCAGCGTATTATGCGCGTGACCAAGTTATTGCCTCAAATCTTGCGCAAGAGGCGATCGAGTCGGTGCGCGCGGTGCGCGATGGTAATGTGCTCCGTATCGCGCTGAACCAACCGGATCCTACATGTACACCAACAAATCTCTTGTGTGGCATTCCGATCGGAGCTGACTTCATTATCGACACGCGCGACAATGAAATTACCCGTTGTGATGCCGATGGAACGCCGGAGTGTCCTGCGCTTCAGACGGACCCATTGCAAACGTTATACGGATACGATAACGGCTGGGTGGACACGATCTTTACGCGCTCTGTACGTGCAGATTTTGTCGACGTCGCGAACGATGAGATCCGTATTACCGTGACCGTAACGCGGGTTGCGGGTGTACGAACGCTACCCGCGGTTGTCCTCCATGAAAATCTCTATCGCTGGGTTGAAGATGGCAGTGGTCTTTAAACCGTTATGATACTAATCACTCATCAGATTCCAAGTACTACGAAGCACGAACGCGGATTCACCATTCTGCTTGCAGCGCTTGTTGCGGCACTAGTTTTAGCTCTCGGCATATCAGTCTTCTCAATCGCGCAAAAGCAGCTGATTCTTTCATCGATCGGTCGCAACTCCCAATACGCATTCTATGCCGCTGATACGGGTGCTGAGTGTGGCTTGTATTGGGATTCACGACACACTGCATTTAGTCCAACTGCGCCTGTCTCGCCGATTTCCTGCAGCGGGAATACGAGTATTTCAGTGACACATACCGATCTTGCGCAGTATCCGCAGACATTTAGCTATCAGTTCGATCCGAATGGTTATTGCGCTCAAGTTACCGTAGTTAAGAATACGGTGCATCCGCGAACGCGCATTACCGTCGACGGATTCTCAGTTTCCTGTGCCGATGTTCAAGCTTCATCACGCGTTTTACAGCGTACAGTTGAGCTCACGTACTAAATTTGAGCAATCTCAAAGTGGTGGTAGCGTATGAGGTATGAGGGAGATACCGAAAGAGAGGCGCGAGCGCTATGAGCAGCTGAAGGCTGCGATACATACGTATCGAACGGCCTTCCATGTGTATGATCGTGAAGATATTTCGCAGGAGGCGCTGGATTCGCTCAAAAAAGAGCTGGTCGAAATAGAGGCAGACTATCCTGAGCTCATTACGCCGGATAGTCCCTCGCAGCGTGTTGCGGGAGTGGCACTGAAGGGTTTTAAAAAAGTGCGGCACGC
>CAYMRY010000044.1:3846-9100 GCA_964393065.1 uncultured Candidatus Saccharibacteria bacterium | reverse complement strand
TCGGCAGATCCGTTCCTCTTTGCAACCAAGGATCGCACCGACATTTTTAATCTTGAAGAGACCGAAAAGCGCCTTGAAAAGGCCGTCGCATTTGCTGCGGGTCTTGCTCAGAATGGTAAGCAAATCATCTTCGTTGGTGGTAAGCACGAAGCGCAGGAAGTGGTGAAGGCCGCAGCGGTACGTGCTGGGCTTCCGTATGTCGCGGGTCGCTGGATCGGTGGAACGCTCACGAATTTTAAGATCATCCGCAAGCGCATAGATCGCCTCGAGAAGCTCATGCAGGAGCGCGAGACTGGGGAGCTTGCAAAGTACACGAAGAAAGAGCGCCTCATGATCGATCGCGAAATCGACGAGCTTCTCAATCGTTTCGGAGGCATCGTCTCTGTTCGTGATCTCCCTGCAGCGCTTTTCGTCGTCGATACGCGCCACGAACACACCGCGGTGCAGGAAGCAAATCAGCTTAAGATTCCAGTTATCGGACTCTCGAGCTCTGATTGTGATTTCTCAAAAGTGCAGTATCCAATTCCTGCAAACGATACATCAGTAAAGAGTATCCGCTATGTGGTTGATGAGATCGCAGAAGCGTATATGAAGGGGAAGACTCAAAAGCCGGAAGTTCGAAATCAGAAATCCGAAACAAATACCAAATAAAAAGCTCGAAGTCACCAATAGAGCTTGGACGTTTGAGAATTGTGGTTTAGGATTTGGAAGTTGTTTCGAGTTTAGTGCTTAGAATTTCGATATTTTAAATCTAGTATGGCAATCACCACCGAAGTAATTAAAGAGCTCCGCGACGCAACCGGCGTGTCCGTTATGCAGTGCAAGAAAGCACTCGAGGAAGCGGGCGGCGACATTGAGAAGGCAAAAGTCATTCTGCGTAAAATCGCCGCCGCGGGCGCTTCAAAGAAATCAGACCGAACACTCGGTGCAGGTATCGCCGCTGCGTACACACACGCAGGAGGTCAGGTAGTATCAGCAATTGTGCTCGGCTGCGAAACTGATTTCGTGGCGCGTAATCCGGATTTTCAATCGCTTGCACGAGATATCGCGATGCATATTGCTGCGATGCAGCCGCAATTCATTTCTCGTGACGAAGTACAAGAGGAAGATATTAAAGCTGCGCGCGAAGTCTTTGAAAAGGAGGCAGAAAACGTTCCTGAGGCGATGCGCACCAAGGCGATCGAAGGGAAACTCGATTCGTTTCTCAAAGAAAAAGTACTGCTTGATCAGCCGTACGTAAAGAATGCAGATATTACGATTCGCGGTCTCATTGATGGAGGTATCCAGAAATTTGGTGAAAAGATTGAGATCGTACGCATGGAGCGTCTCTCAGTGAAATAACATGCCTAGTGTTCTCACGTCCGCAGCGTTTGTGGTATTCAGTTCCTCGCTTCTTGGTATCATACTCCTGTTTATTCTGCGGAGAATTGAATGCATGCGCGATAGGCGCTTTGGAGAACGTGTACGAATGCATGCAGATACGGGAGCGCTCATGCTCAAGAATTTATTGCTTAGAGTTGAACAAACCCTCGAACGCATTCCCTGGTTCTTGGCTGCACTTATGCGCTACGGCATACACGTAGGCGCGCTCAGTTTCGCTCGACTTGCGCGCACGGCAGCGCATCAGGCGCACTTGCTCGCGGAGCTTGTCTCGCACAAACGGACCTTCGAGCGTCGTGAGACTAAGTCGCAGTTTCTCAAGGATGTGGGCGAGTACCCCCGAAGAAACCATGATAGTACAAGCGAGACAAGGCACACAGAGGAATGAAGGGTGGCGTCTCGACAGTTCCTCGGGTATAGTATTTTTGCGCCGCTTTAGCTCAGTTGGTAGAGCGCCACTTTTGTAAAGTGGATGTCTGCGGTTCGAGCCCGCAAAGCGGCTAAAATTCTTGGTAGAATAGCAACGTGACTCACGCCTTCTATTCATCTACCTCATATCGAGGAAAACAAAGCGCCATAATGCGAAACAAATGGGCGGCAGGCACTTTTGATTTTCTCAAGAAAAGAGAAGTACGAAAGTGCCTTAGAACCGATTGTGATACGTCATTTGTTGTCATTCATACAGATCCTAAAAAATATTGCAGTAGCAGTTGCGCTGCTGCAACGGTAAATGTAGGTAGAAAATTGTCCCTCGCGACGAGACTAAAAATATCTCATACACTGACGCGAAGAGGTTACGACGGATATGTACATCCATCAAAGGGTAGTATCAAAGTTCCTCGAATAGAAAGAATATGTGGTAATGCTGCGTGTGGTAAACGGATGGTAATTGAACGATGGAAAAAGACAAAATATTGTTCAAATAAATGTCAGATGAAAGTTGTTGGTGGCCAACCAACCTCTCCCAAAGCCTCAAAAGGTAAAAACGGCATTAGAGAGGATATTAGTCCAGTAATTAATTTTTACAGCAGATGGGAAGCAAATATAGCCCGTCTCTATACCTACCTCGGCGTCAAATGGGAGTACGCCCCTGTCACCTTTGATATCGGAGGACAAAAATATACTCCGGATTTTTATTTACCGGAAAAGGAAATCTATGTTGAAGTAAAGAATTTTTGGTGGGAATACTCAAGGATGCGTGACCAGAAATTTCGCAAGAGATATCCACATATACAGCTCGAAGTTATCTTAAAAGAGCAGTACCTAAGGTACGAGCAACGATACGCGGAAAAGATCCCTGAGTGGGAGTATAAAAATGGCAAATTGTAAATACTGAGAGAACAGGATAGAGTGATTCCTTCTCAACTATATGGCTCAGCTGGCAACTTCAGATTCAAAATCTCGCGAAAAACCTTGGTATCTCCATGTCGCCCGTGCGACAGACCTCACGGGCACCGACCGTTTGATCTATCGCGCTTTTGAAATATTGCCGGCGATTCTCTCATTTGGGACACTGGCACTTTTCATTCTGCTCGCGTTTCAAAAACCCGTGTGGGCGGCGTATCTCACCATTATCTTTGCCGCGTATTGGTTTTTTAAGACCGCGTATCTTTCGATTCATTTACGCTACAACTTTAAGCGCATGCGCCACAACATGCAGATCAATTGGCGAGAGAAATTGCACGATATTCCGGACACTCCGGCGCGCGCTGAGAGTCATCTCGTTCACATGATTATGCTCCCGTTTTACGATGAGCCCTATGAAGTGCTTGAGGAAAGTGTGCGTTCTTTTATACAATCTGACTGGGATACAAAATCTATCGCGCTCGTTATTGCAGGCGAGGCCCGTGCCGGAGCAGGTGCCCATGAGACCGCAGAGCGAATTCGCGCGACCTATGGAGATCATTTTCTCGATTGCATCGTCACGATACACCCCGAAGGTCTTGAGGGAGATATTCCAGGGAAGGGTTCAAATCTCTCGTATGCGGCAGAACAAGCACGCGTTCGTATTCTTGATCAGCGCGGCATACCGTATGAGCAAACGATCGTTTCGGCCTTCGATGCGGACACGGTCGTCTATCCACAGTATTTTGCGTGCCTCTCCTGGCACGTGCGGATGGAACCGGATCCGGAGCGCACATCCTTTCAGCCTGTGCCCCTCTACAATAACAACATCTGGGAAGCTCCGATGCTCTCTCGCGTGATCGCATATTCGAGTTCGTTTTGGCAAATGATTCAACAGGAGCGCCCGGAAAAGCTCGCCACGTTTTCTTCTCACGCGGTGCTTTTTAAGTCACTGTATGAAGCCGATTATTGGCAGCGCAATGTGGTTTCCGAAGACTCGCGTATATTCTGGAATCTTTTTTCCTATTACGATGGTAATTACAAAGTCGTGCCCATGGCGTACCCCGTTTCTATGGATGCCAATGTCGCGCCTACGCTCCTAAAAACCGCAAAGAATATTTACAAGCAGCACCGTCGTTGGACCTATGGCGTTGAGAACGTGCCCTACATTCTTTTCATGAGCCTCAAGAATCCGCGCATTCCATTCTGGAAAAAATTCCGCGCGAGTTTTACTCAGCTTGAAGGTTTTTGGTCGCTCGCCACTCATCCGCTCGTCTTGTTTGCGATCGGGTGGCTTCCGATTTTCGTGGGGGGTAGCGCTTTCAACGCAACGGTGCTTTCGTATAATTTGCCGCTGATGGCTCAGGGTTTTCTTACCGCCGCGATGTTCGGTCTCATTGTATCGGCGGCGATTTGCATGTATCTCGTTCCGGAGCGACCAAAAAGTATAGGTCGGGTGGGGAATGCGCTCATGGTTTTGCAGTGGATTTTGGTACCGATGACGATGGTCATTTTCAGCTCTATCCCGGGGCTTGAATCGCAGTTACGCCTCGCGACGAAGAATTATCTTGGTTTTTGGGTGACACCGAAAACCAGAAGCTAACAGCAGGCAGTGAACAGTTGACAGAAAAATCACAAGCCAAGCACTGCATCCTCTGTAAACTGTCAACTATAAACTGTATACTTACGCCTATGCAGCCCCTTTCGCCGCTTATTCGCCGGCTTTACCTTATACTCTTCGTAGCCCTTTTTTTCGCCATTCTTCCGGTCGCCATTTTCTATGCCGACGGTTGGCGCTATAAGCCGGGGTACGGTTTTGCACGCACCGGAGGCATTTACGTTACGGTTCCGTACCAAGGAGCGACGATTTCGATCAATGGTGAAGTCGTGGGAGAGAGTGGATTTCTTGCGCGTTCATTTTACGTTGGCGATCTTGCGCCGTCCGCGTATATCGTCCATGTCACCCGTGACGGCTATCGCTCGTGGGATCGACTTCTCGTTGTCGAAGAGCAGCTCGTTACCGATACGCGCGCAATTCTCATCCCAAGCTACATCCCGATAACACGACTCCTTGCCGCGACCTCGAGCGTTTCCCAGTTTGCCTCAACGACTGAGGTTGTGACAAAGACGGCATATGAGAGCTATCTCGATGCATTCGCTACCTCGACCATAGCTTCTTCCACAGTTCCGCTTGATGAATCAGACGGCATCGCGCTTTTTATGGATAAGAACAAACTTGTCGCGCGCTGGGTGAAAGAGAATGCGTTTCCGCCATCGCTTTTTTGTGAACGACCTACCGTGTGCGTGACGGAAATGCCTCTTGCACAAAATGTACTCACCTCCGCTCGTTTTTACGGAGGTGGTGTCGTCTACGCAACCAAGGAAGGTAAGATTTTTTTCACCGAAATTGACCTTCGGCAGACACCGGTGACTGCGCTCCTCTATTCCGCAAAAGGAGCTGATATCCGCGTCGTCGATGGGGGGCTCTATCTTAAGAGCGGAAAAGATTTGTACCAGATCGAGCTCTAGA
>CAYMRY010000044.1:0-3746 GCA_964393065.1 uncultured Candidatus Saccharibacteria bacterium | reverse complement strand
CCCAAAGACCATCCCGCGCGCGACATGCAGGATACGTTCTTTATTAAAGACATGCCGGGGCATGTGCTGCGCACGCAGACATCTCCCGTCCAGGTGCGGTACATGGAAGCGCAGATGAAAAAGGGGATTGAGCCGCCGTATCGCATCATTGTGCCCGGCAAAGTCTTCCGCAACGAAGCGACCGACATGACACACGAGGCGGAATTCTTCCAGCTCGAAGGCCTCGCCGTGGGTGAAGATGTCTCGCTCGCCAATCTTAAAGGCACCATCGATCGCTTTTACACCGAGCTCTTTAAAGGCGCCGATGTTGAAGTGCGCTTTCGCCCCAGCTTCTTTCCGTTTGTTGAGCCGGGCGTCGAAATCGACGCGCGCATCAACGGCGAACACGTGCCTGAAAAGCTGCGCGGCAAGTGGATCGAAATGATGGGCGCTGGCATGGTGCATCCCAATGTCCTCAAAAATGCTGGTGTCGATTCATCGAAATACCAAGGCTTCGCTTTCGGTATGGGCCTCGATCGTCTCGCCATGCTCCGCTGGGGCATCGACGATGTGCGCCTTATGCATTCGGCTGATCTTCGGTTCATCAATCAGTTTTGATTTGCAATTCTCATATGAAAATCTCACGCGAATGGTTACAGACATATTTCAAGGAACCGCTGCCGAGCGCCGCGGATATTGCTGAAGCGCTTACGTTTCATGCTTTTGAAATCGACGGAGTCGAAGAAGTAAATGGGGATCATATTCTCGATGTAAAAGTGACCCCGAATCGCGGGCATGATTGTCTTTCGTATCGTGGGATTGCAAAAGAGGTTGCAGCGATTTGTGGGCTCCCTCTTATCAACGACTCTTTTAATAATGATGGACATCGTAGGTCCATCATGGAGCATGTAAGCAACGCAATCGCAGTCACCATCGAAAATCCTGACCTCTGTCCGCGCTATGTCGCTGGCTACATAAAGAACGTGAAAGTCGGCCCTTCGCCGGAGTGGCTTGTGCAGCGTCTCAAAGCGATGGGGCAACAAAGTATCAATAATGTCGTGGATGCGACGAATTACGTGATGTTCAACACTGGGCAGCCACTCCACGCATTCGATGCGGGAAAGCTCGCGCAAAATGACGGCACATACTCTATTACTGTGCGCACTGCAAAAGAAGGTGAGACATTAATCGCGCTCGATGCAAAAGAATACACGCTCAAAGATTCGATGCTCGTCATTGTTGATGAGAATGCAAATAAACCAGTCGGCATAGCGGGTATAAAAGGAGGCATGCCAGCGGGTATTTCAGAAGAGACGCACGACATCATTATCGAGTCGGCAAATTTCAACGGTGTATCGGTGCGCAAAACCGCACAAGCACTGAAGCTCCGCACCGACGCGTCGCAACGTTTCGAACAGGGCATCAGCCCCGAACTCGCGAGCTACGGTATGGCAACGGTAGGAAAACTGATTGAAGAACTCGCAGGTGGCGAACTGGTCGGATTTCTTGATACCTATCCTCGTCCACAAACAAGCGCCTCAGTTTCCGTCTCACTCGAGAAAATCAATCGCGCCCTCGGCACGCAGCTCACAATGGAGCATGCGACCGACGCACTAACGCGCCTCGGTCTCGCGCCAATTAATCAAGGTGATACATTTACCGTTACGCCTCCTTTCGAGCGCCTCGATCTACTCATTCCCGAAGATCTCATCGAGGAAATAGGTCGTATTGTAGGGTACGACAAAGTCATTGCGCGCGAACTTTCTGATTTTGGTAAAGCGCCTGAAATAAATCAAAATTTCGCAAACACCGAGCGCATCCGCGAGGATTTAATCGCGAAAGGTTTTTCTGAGGTCTACACGTCCGTTTTCGCCGATACCGGCGAGCGCGCAGTTCTCAACAAAGTTGATAGTGTGCGCCCCTTCCTTCGTGCAAACCTAAGCGACGAACTTATGGCCGCCGTGAAGAAAAACGTGCCGAACAAAGACCTGCTCGGCCTCAAAGAGGTTAAGCTCTTTGAAATCGGAGCCGTGTGGAAAGAGGGGAAAGAAGTAATGCTTGTCGGAACAATTTCCGAAAAACAAAAGCCCGAACAAAAACCTCTGACTGAGTCTGTTACCGAAGTGAATGCATATGGCGACCTACCGACTTCAACGACAGAGAGATACAAAATCTTTTCGCGCTACCCCTCAATTACCCGCGATATCGCGCTCTGGGTGCCGGCTTCGACCTCGTCCGATGTGGTGCGTACCGCAATCGCCTCATCAGCTGGGGACTTAATGGTCCGCCTCGATCTTTTCGACGAATTCAAAAAAGGCGAACAAACATCATACGCGTTCCGTCTCGTCTTCCAGTCATTTGAAAAAACGCTCACCGACGACGAAGCAAACACAGCGATGAAATCAGTCTACGACGCGGTTGCTGCAAAAGGCTGGACAGTTCGCTAGTACATTGTTCAAATAGTGGCTCAACAGAGCCATTGAAATGGGGATAACTTCATGAATTCCGGCTAGGAAATAGCAGTAAAATCTGCTATACTTTTCAAGTAAGAATATGGTAGAAGTGAAGCGCAAAGAAGGCTCCTATGGAGCACAGGACATCACCGTGCTCGAAGGCCTCGAGGCTGTGCGGCGACGCCCAGGTATGTACATCGGTACAACCGACAAGGCAGGACTTCACCACCTCATTTGGGAGATTTTTGATAACTCACGTGATGAGGCGATGGGTGGCTATTGTGACGATATCGAAGTCGCGCTTCTGCCGGGCAATCGTATCCGCGTCGCTGACAATGGTCGCGGTATTCCGGTTGAAATCCACCCAAAGACCAAAGTCTCGACGCTCGAAACGGTGCTCACCATCCTTCACGCTGGAGGTAAATTTGGCGGCGAAGGTTACAAAGTCTCCGGAGGTCTTCACGGAGTCGGTGCAGCTGTCGTCAACGCGCTCTCTGTCCACATGCGCGCTGAAGTACATCGCGACGGCGGTAAGTACGTGCAGGAATACAAAAAAGGCGGTAAGCCAGTCGGCAAAACGAAACGCGAAGGCGCATCAAAGGCGCACGGTACCATCATTACCTTTGAGCCAGACTTGGAAATTTTCAAAACAATCGAGTTCGACTTTGATCTCGTCGTTTCGCATTTACGTCAACAGGCGTATCTCGTCAAAGGTCTGCGTATTGCGATTATGGACTTGCGCGGGCTTACAAAAGTTGATGACGAATCGGTGTTCTATTTGCGCGATCTTAATCTTGACGCGCCTTCGACAACTTTTTACTTTGAAGGCGGGCTCAAATCGCTCGTCTCGTTTCAAAATCGCCACCAGACACCGGTGCATAAACATATTTTCTATGTCGAAAAGGAACAGGACGGGGTTAATGTAGAAATTGCACTTCAATACGTCGATGATATCTCGCAGCGCATATCAGCATTTGCAAATAACATCTACACCGCGGAAGGCGGCATGCACATCACCGGTTTCAAAACTGCGCTTACCCGCACGCTCAACAATGCAAGTAAGGGTGGAAATGGCAAAGAAGGTGATTCGTTTACCGGCGACGACGTGCTTGAAGGTCTCACTGCGGTCGTGTCGGTAAAATTACGCGAAATTCAATTTGAAGGCCAGACGAAAGGGAAACTCGGATCCGTTGAAGCGCGTGGTGCGACAGAAACCGTTTTTGCGGAAAGTTTCTCGGCATTCCTCGAGGAGAATCCCGAAGACATGCGCGCAATTCTTGGCAAAGCGCTTCTTGCGATGAAGGCACGCAAAGC
>CAYMRY010000043.1:5236-9209 GCA_964393065.1 uncultured Candidatus Saccharibacteria bacterium | reverse complement strand
GTATCAAAGGGAATACCTTTAAGACTTATACACTTGCTACTTCTTTGCTACTTGCCACTTGTTACTTGATACCTCAGAATCAACCTGATGGGAAACATCAGCGGTTTTTTTGCTGCCATACCACTTGATTGGTTTGTCATCGGCGGCATTATGCTGGTGTTTATTGTCGATACCTTGCGCAGCGGTCTTGGACGAGTCAACTCCGTCGCACTTGCGCTTCCGCTCGTGCTTTTTTCATACTCATTCTTTACGGAAACGATGTTTCTCAAATCTGCTTCCTTTCTTTCAAGCTCGACAGGCGTCGCTGTGGTCTTAGGAATTCTATTTATTCTGTGCTTTTTTATCGTGCGGCGAATGGGCCTCGAGTACATTGATGACGGCATGGGGCAACCAATCCAGGCACTTGTTGCTGGTGTTGCGATAGCGGTGATTGTCATCGTATTCTGGATGCAACTTCCCTCAATCCAGAGCTACTTCAATTTCGGTCCACAAATCCAGGCTCTCTTTGCGGAACAATACCGTCTTTTCTGGCTTATCGGCGCATACGCCTCGCTCGCTTTTGCGCGGGGATAATATGGATTTACATTATGCAACGATAGGTATCATAGCGGGGGTCATTGAGGGGATCGCATTTGTCCCTTACATAGTCGCAATTCTTCGAGGCAAAACGCGCCCTCATCGGGGAAGTTGGTTTATTTGGACACTACTCGGGTTGGTTGTCGTCCTCAGTTACGGATCAGCGGGTGCTGAAGCGACACTATGGGTGCCACTAGCCATGTTTGTCGGGATGCTCTGCATTTCGGTGTTGTCGTTAAAATATGGAGTCGGCGGCTGGGAAGATTCCCTCGATCGCTATTGCCTCATCGGAGCCCTCATTGGTTTACTGTGTCTCCTCATTTTTACTTCTCCACTTATTGCGCTATCTGTTGCAATAATTACTGATGTGTTCGCAGCCGTACCGACAGTGCGAAAATCCATCTATGATCCTGAAAGCGAAGATGTTCTTGCCTGGTCACTTGCATTTCTCGCGAACGTATTGAATCTCATAGCTATAGAAGAGTGGACTATCGGTATCGCGGGATATCCTGTTTACGCCAGCATTGTTTTTGGAGCTATATGTTTTCCGCTCTTGAGGTATGCGTACTTGAAGCGAAGACATAAGTACAAACCCCTCTCGTGATCCCCCCATTTGTTATGGTAGTCTTACGATCATGAAAGATCATACGTTCGTTGTATTTTTTCTCATCGGCGCATCCCTTGTATCGGGGTTAATCTCTGTCGGACGCTATGCGATCCTACGTGATTACGAAATCGTTGCATCCGTCCCCTGCAATCCGACGATCGAGTCATGCTTTGTTGGTGATGGTATCAATGATCCAGAAGCGTACAAAATCGTGTATACAATAGCGAATGAAACACCGGCGTGCGATGGGTGGAAAAATGAGTGTGGTCCACTTCGCTGCAACCAAGAGGATGCATCATGTAACGAGGAGTTGTGCGAAGGGGATGAGTGTTACCGCGCCGTAGGGGTTCAAGAGCGAGTACCTGAATCGGATTTCAATTAGTTTCTGCCATGTCTGATTTCGCAAAAGTTGGAGAGTTATACACATCGCTGAGCGAAGCTCTCGAGATGCTTCGCCTCCGTCGGCAAGATGCACCCCTTTGCGCTCGAGTGGCGTCTTATTTTGAGCGATTACCGGCGGATCGTGTCATGAGTGGCGGCGCCGCAGTATATGCTCCGGCGCTCGTAACGCCGAATTTAGAAATGAACTATCTGCGAGATGTAACAGCGGAACTTCCTTTGAAAACAGTGTATCTCGAATTTTCACACGACAAGTTTGTGCAATTAAACTATTCTAAACGGAGTCTCGCACATTTGCATTTCTTTAAGACGAATGATGACGGATCGCGTGTTGAGATGGGGGATAAGTTGATTCTCGATATACAATCGGCACAGGGCAAACCCATGGACGAGATTACGACGCTTCAGAATGAGAATTTCGTCAGTTTTCATCACCGTTTGTTGCGTCATGCGTATGGCAGTACGTCTCCGGAAATTCATGACTTTTCCCAGTGGTTCACTGAAAGCATGCATTTTGATCCGGAATTTCCGTACGCACGGTATCTAGGACTTTTCCTTACTGATGGCATTTTGTTTGCCAATTTCACGACCGAGAAGCGAGAGGAGGCGTTTACACAAAACCGGGTACTACCGGCGTTTCGAAAGCTCCGTGAGGAGTTTGGAATCGTTCCGCTTATCGTACCGATTCAACCAACTGAAAGCGATAACGAATCGTACTGGTGCTATTATCCAAACACCTTGCTGCCGTATTGTTAATATGGAGTACAACACCTTCGACAATTTGACCTATTGTTATCAGTTTTTCCTCGACATGCAGGGCCTTTTGTTTTATACGCACATACCACCAATTGTGGCAGCACTTCTTTTTGCTGCGTTTATATATATTAAGAAACGAGATCGCATCAGCGCGCTACTTGCGGCGATTGCAGTCACGTTTTCACTCTATGCAACGATTGATTTACTGCAGTGGATTAAAATTGATTCTGGGGATTTTTTGATGGCTTCGTGGTCAATTCTGGGCTTACTTTCAGGCCTCATCTTCTTTTTCACACATAGCTTTGTGCATGAATTCTCGACGGGACAAACTCTTCCCGTCTGGATGTCCCGGATGTGGCTTATTGTGTTTATTCCCGTTCTCGTTTTTACCCCGACGACCTTAAATATTAGCGGCTACGATATTCGAAATTGCATTGCTATTGAAGGTTCCTGGTTTACCAATTACTACTACGCGCTTGGGGTTCTTGCGATTGTACTTATGATCGTATCGGTCCATCTAGGGAAACATGTCGGGGTATATGCGAGTAAGCAGTCGCGTCTTGCTCAGTACTTGGTACTTTCAGGATCGGTTCTTTTTATCGCATCGTTCTTGTTGACTGGGATTATTGCAAGCTATCTTGTCGATCAAGGACTTATTCCGGATTTTGGTCTAGGTCAATATGGTATTGCAGCAATGTCGGTTTTCATAGGATTTCTTGCATACGTGACAGCGTATTACGACGGATTTAATATTAAAACGCTCGCCGCACAGATTCTCGTTATTGCGCTGATCATACTTATTGCGGCTGAGTTTCTCTTCGTGAGCTCTATTCTCAATCGCATGCTTGTTGCGATAACCCTAGTTCTCGTCACTCTTTTTGGAATGCTTCTTGTGAGTAGTGTGAAAAAGGAGGTGCGACAGCGCGAGTTGATTGAAGCGCAAGAAAGGGAACTCGAATTGGCAAACCAGAATCAAGAAAGCCTCCTCCACTTCATTAGTCATGAAATTAAGGGGTATCTTACTGAAGGACAAAATGCATTCGCAGGTATTATCGAGGGAGATTTCGGCGATTCGTCAGAGAAGGTAAAAGAAGTTTCCAAAATAGCATTAACGAAAATGAGGCAAGGGGTTTCGACGGTGATGAATATTCTCGATGCTTCAAATCTCAAAAAAGGTACCGTGACATATAATCGTCAAAAATGTGATTTTAAAGACGCTCTCGAAAAAGAGATTGCCGTGCTTAAGCCAAAAGCTGATGAAAAGGGACTCGCCCTTACCCTCAACATCGATCCCGATAAAAGTTACGCCTGCGTTGGAGATATTGAAAAGATATCGGAGCATGTTATCCGAAATCTGATCGATAATGCTATCCGGTACACACTTAAGGGTTCAATTTATGTTTCTATGACGTCACGGGGGGACATGATGCATCTTTCGGTGAAAGACACAGGTATAGGTATTAGTGAAGATGATAAAAAGCGCCTCTTCACAGAAGGTGGGCACGGCAAGGAATCTATCAAGGTAAATGTTGACTCAACCGGTTACGGCCTCTTTATTGCAAAGCAGGTTGTAGAAGCCCATGGCGGGAAAATCTCCGTCGAATCGGAGGGGGTAGGGAAGGGGTCGGAGTTTAT
>CAYMRY010000043.1:0-5136 GCA_964393065.1 uncultured Candidatus Saccharibacteria bacterium | reverse complement strand
GTCACGCTCTTCGCAATATTGCGTGGTTTGTCGATGTTGTTACCACGGGCGAGTGCCATGTAGTAGGCAAGGAGCTGCAAGGGCAGTACGTTCATAATCGCACTTGTTTCTTTGGTATCGGGTACCGCGAGCCACTCAGAGAACTGCTCTGCCTTTGTTGGCGCGATACCCACGACGCGGGCACCCCGGGCTTTCACCTCGTGAATCGCATTGAGGACGCCCGCTTTAAGGGGATCATTGGACACGACTGCAATAACCGGAGTTCCTTCTTCCATGAGTGTAATCGCATAGTGCTTCAAGTCTCCCGCGGGAATGCCGTGCGCGTGCACATACGAGCCCTCGATAATTTTGACCATGCCTTCTTTGATGATCTGAAGGTTCTGACCTTTTCCGAGAAGATAGAGGTCTTCTTTTTTTGCGAGTATATCGGCGATACGACGAATCTCGTTCATGGTCTCATTATTCGCGAGATAGTCGTCCATTTTTGCGGTGAGTGTCTTGAGCTTCTTTTTACCGTCCTCTAATGCGCCCGCAACCGCTTTTGACACAAGATAGCCCCATGCGATTTGCGAAGTAAATATCTTGGTGGACATGACACAGATCTCCGGACCGGCCTCGGCCATGAACTTGTAGTCCGACATGCGCGTCATCATGCTACCTGGCATATTCACGTGCGATGCTATTTTCGCGCCTTTCTTTTTTGCGAGCTCGAGAACCTCCAGTACATCGGCGGTTTCTCCACTTTGTGACGGTGCAATCAAAAGATCACCTCTTCGAAAGAGCGCCGTGTAATCAGAGGCTTCTGCGCCGATGAGTGCGGTCGCGTGTATAGAACCGTACACACGCAGATAATACGCAATTTGCGCGGCAGCAGCGCCCGCCGTGCCGGAACCTATCGTATACACATGTCTCGCTTTCTTGATTGCCTGCGCAAGAGCGCGATATTTCGCCGCATCATCCTTAAAGAGTTGCTTCACAACAAACGGTGCCTCGTGAATTTCTTTCAGCATGTAGTGCTCGTACGAGCCCTTGTTTACCTCCGATCCCACAATGGCATTTTTCTCGAAGACGGATTTTATTTTTGTACCCTTAGCGATGTCCGTGACCTGAACTCCGGCACCGTTCTTTGAGACCATTTGCCCGTTTTCCATCACAAGTACGCTCGTCACATACGGCGCAAAAGAGAGTACATCAGATGAGAAGTAGAATTCATGCTCTCCCTTCGTGCCGAGAACCAGCGGAGAACCGTTTCGGGCCGCAATTACTTCGCCGTCGTTAGCAAGGACGATGATAGTGTTGCGACCGTCCAGTTCTTTAAATGCAAGGCGCACCGCATCTTTCAGTGACTTTGCCTTTTTTCTTTTATCCTCGACGAGTCGTACGATAGCCTCTGTGTCAGTTTCCGTGTGGAATTCGTATCCTTTACGTTCCAGCTTTTCCTTCAATGCTGATGCATTCTCTACAATCCCGTTATGCGCCAGAACGAACGATTTATCCGACGCATAATGCGGATGTGCGTTATTTTGTGTGACCGCGCCGTGCGTTGCCCACCGCGTGTGTCCGATTCCAATCTGACCATGCGCAGAAAGTGGTTCGCTGGTAACCACGCCTACTTTTTTTGCAACTTCGATACCATTACCATTAAGCACTGCGACACCCCAGCTGTCGTAGCCTCGATAATCAAGTCTCTTCAAACCTTCTTGAACTGCGATAGACGCATCCCGCGCTTCGCCTACATACCCAAATATTCCACACATAGTGCTGCATAATTACTCGACTAAGGATACGTTTAACACCCACGGTCGTGGGAGGTAAACGTAGGAGAAGTATTTCTGAACGAACGTCCTTGCTGGATCGCCGCACCACTCGATTTTCGATCATTTACGCGTACCGTTACCGATACGATTTTCCGATCAAAATTACGGTAGGGAGTACTACCGAAGGGTTCCCGCAGATACTACCGACCCTGTGAGATGTTGTGTCATCCTGGGTTTAGGTGTCCGATTGTCGCGCCCAAAGGGCGGACCCCTTTCCTCGTATACCCGTAAGATGGCTCATGCCTACTTGTCAATCGGGTCCACACGCTTTTAAAAACAATACTTCACTTTCAATCAAATTGTTAACTAATAATACTTTAAGAGTATACAGACGGGTGTGTGTGCGCAAGATGAACTTGTTTGCTAGTATTTGCCTATGGCACGTCTATTCACGGGATTTCAGCCTTCGGGCTCCCTCCACATCGGTAACTATTTTGGCGCGCTCAAGCCTACAGTTGAGCTTTGCAAAGAGCACGACGGCATCGTTTGTGTCGTAGATTATCATGCGCTCACGACCGTGCGCGAACCGCTCGAGTTGCGCGCGAATATTTTGAACACTACACGCGACTATATCGCTGCTGGGCTCAACCCAGAAAAGACGGTGATTTTTCAGCAGTCGCAGGTGCACGAACATACCGAACTTGCGTGGATTCTTGAGTGCCTCGTCACTGTGTCGTTTCTCGAACTCGGTCACGCATACAAAGATAAGGTCGCGAAGGGTTTGGAGCCGACTGCGGGACTTTTTAATTATCCGATGCTGATGGCAGCGGATATTTTGCTCTACGACACAGATGTGGTGCCGGTCGGCGAAGACCAGCGCCAGCATTTGGAGTACGCACGTGAAGCGGCGGCGAAATTCAACAATGCGTACGGCGAAACGTTTAAAGAACCCAAAGAACTGATCCAGAAAGAGATCGCCGTTATTCCCGGCGTGGATGGCAAGAAAATGAGTAAGAGCTATGGCAACACCATTCCTCTTTTTGGTACTAAGGATGAAATTGCAAAAGCCGTGATGTCGATCGTAACGAATTCATCCGACGGCAAGCCGGAAGTCCTCCATGCGATTCATAAGAATTTCCGTGCGGAAAGTGAGCTCGCCGCGCCCTATACCGCGGGGAATAATTTCAAACAGCTCAAGGAAATGCTCATCGAAGATATCGAAGCCTTGATAGGTCCCATGCGCGAGAAGCGCGTTGCAATCTCGAACGAAGAGGTGAAGCGAGTACTTAGAGAAGGAAGTGACAAAGCAGGTACAATCGCGTCGGAAAAAATGAAAGCAGTGCGCGAGAGAATAGGTGTCGCAATCTAAGATCACAAATTGTGATCTTAAAGGATATGGAACAAAAGCACTCATTGATTCCTGTCGACCATATTGCAAACTGCATCTTAGTCATACGCGGCAAGAGAGTCATGCTCGATCGTGATTTGGCGGAATTGTACGGCGTTGAGGTGCGTGCGCTTAACCAAGCGGTGGTCCGAAACGGCGAGCGCTTCCCGGCTGATTTTATGTTCCAGCTGAACACAAAGGAGCTTGAGATGTGGAAATCGGATACGGCTCTAAGATCACAAATTGTGATCTTAGAGAAAGGTCGTGGAAAATACACAAAATACGCACCTCGGGTCTTTACCGAACAAGGCGTTGCGATGCTCTCGAGTGTACAGAAAAGCAAGCGCGCGATTCAGACGAACATTCAAATCATTCGCGCGTTTACGCACCTGCGCGAGCTGCTTCTCACTAACAAAGCGCTGAGCTCGAAAGTCGCGGAAATGGAGCAGAAATACGACCGCCAACTTGCGCGAATATTTCGCGTACTGCAAAGCCTGATAGTGGACAAGTCGCTTCCCGCAAGTAAGATAGGTTTTAAAGCTTCACAAAGACTCTAATCACCCCCGCCATGCAACGCACACTCATTTCGGACCTCAAGAGCAAAGTCGGCGAAACCGTCGTTATAAAAGGTTGGATTTCGGTGCGTCGCGACCAAGGAAAAATGGTCTTTTTTGACATCCGCGACCGCTCCGGGACGGTGCAGGCGGTGGTGCTTCCGAAAAGTGAGGCAATAGAAATCGCCAAAGAGACGAATCATGAATCAGTCGTATCAGTCGAGGGAAAAGTGAACGAGCGTCCTGAGAAAAACAAGAACGCAAAAGTGATGAATGGCGACATTGAGCTCGAAGTGTTGCAGCTCACCATTCTCTCGCAAGCTGCCACTCTGCCGTTTGATATGTCGCTCACGGGATTCAATCTCGATCTTACGACGGAGCTCGATCACCGCGCGCTCACGCTGCGTCACCCGCGCTTGCAGGCCATTTTTAAAGTACAGTCGATCATCATCGATTCGTTCCGTGAATTTCTGAAAAAAGAAGGTTTTTTGGAGTTCCAGGCGCCAGCGATCACTCCCGCAACCGCAGAAGGCGGTTCAGAAGTCTTCCAAGTGCAATATTTCGACAAAAAGGCGTATCTTAGCCAATCGCCGCAGCTCTATAAGCAGATCGTGATGACAGCTTTCGAGCGCGTTTTTTCAGTCAACAAAGTCTTCCGCGCGGAGCCGAGCGCGACGACGCGTCATCTCACGGAAATCGTCTCACTCGATGCAGAAATGGCATTCATTGATTCATGGACCGATGTGCGCGATATGTCCGAGCGCGTCGTACGTTACATTCTCGAACAAGTCGCGTCTTGCTGTGCTCGCGAGCTTGAGCTCCTCGAGGCGACGCTTCCAACGATGATAGATAAGACGCCCACGCTCTCTCTCACCGAAGCGCAAGAAAAAATCTTTGCAAAAACAGCGCGTGATGTACGCGGAGACAAAGACTTGAACCCCGAAGACGAGCGTGTACTGTGCGAAATCATTAAAGAAGAAACGGGATCTGATTTTGTCTATGTCTACGGCTATCCGACGCGTGCAAAGCCATTTTATGTATACCCTAATCCGGAAAAGCCGGAATTCAATGAAGGTATGGATCTACTGTGTCGCGGTATCGAATGGCTTTCGGGAGGCCGCCGCATTAACGACTACGCGCAACTGATGAGTCATGTCGAAACGTGGGGAATGGATCCTAAGAAGATTGAAATGTTCCTTGAGGCATTTCGCTATGGCGTCCCACCAGAAGGAGGCTTTGCCTTCGGCGCAGAGCGTATGACCATGCAGATCTTGGGACTTAAGAATATCCGTGAGGCAACGATGTTCCCGCGCGACATGAATCGCATTGATGGTAGACTGGGAGACGATGGACAAGTTTGAGATCGAAACAGAACATTTTGCGGGGCCTTTGGATACGCTACTCGACCTTATCGAGTCGCGTAAATTGTCGGTTTCTT
>CAYMRY010000042.1:0-9643 GCA_964393065.1 uncultured Candidatus Saccharibacteria bacterium | reverse complement strand
ATTTTGAGGCTGCGCGCTGCGCGAGGATTGCAACAGCAGCTTCCGGGTTTTCAAGAATGAGATAGGAATGTTTGAGAACCGCAACAGGATTAAGGTCACGCACAGCAGTGTATCGAACATTGCCGATATTGCGGAAACTCTTTACCGATGCCTCTTTTGCATCCGAGAAGGCGACAAGCGCGACATTGTTCTTCGGCGCACTCAGTCGCTCAAAGCCAGACTTTGAGAGCGCGACGAGTGCTTTCTTTGCACTTGCGGTCGATGGCTTTTCAATCTCGAAAGAATGTACGAAGACAATCTGACCCGCTTCGAGCTTCTTTGAGAGCGCCATAAAAAGTGCTTTTGCGCGCATCTTGTGCGGGATCGTTCGAGCAAATACTGTATTCTTGTTAGGACCATGAGTTACTCCGCCACCCTTCCAGATCGGTGAGCGTGAAGATCCATGACGAGCACGTCCGGTTCCCTTTTGTTTCCAGGGCTTTCGTCCACCACCGCGTACATCGCCGCGGCCTTTCGTGTGTGCAACCGGCGTACGAGCATTGTCTTGCATCGACGTCACCACCTGGTGCATAAGAGAATCGTTCCACGCTACTCCAAACACATTCTCAGGAAGCTGAAGTGTTCCCGACTTTTTTCCCTGGGCATTGAAGATATCGGCTGTGAGATTGACCTCCTTTGCTTCCTTTACCTTTGTTACTGTTTTCTTAGTTGCCATATACAAAATAGTTAGCCGTTGATTTCAACGAGAGTACCGGGACGTCCTGGAACAGCACCCGAGATTAAGAGCGTGTTGTTTGCGGGATCTACTTTCAATACACGGAGGTTTTTGACCGTAATACGATCGCCGCCCATGCGTCCTGCCATGCGCATACCTTTTACGACACGTCCTCCTGCGCGGCCGCCGCCACCGATAGAGCCCGGAGCTCGTTCCTTGTTCTTCTGGCCGTGAGAGCGAGGTCCTCCGTGGAAGCCATGACGCTTGACGACACCCTGGAAACCCTTACCTTTTGAGATCGCAGAAACAGTGACAACATCCCCTACCGAAAAGGCAGAAACATCAATCTTTGAGCCACGTTCGAGGGTTTCCTCGGTACGAATCTCGCGCAAAAAGCGAACAGGTGCAATGTCTTTGAGGTGGCCAAGAACGGGCTTCGAGAGGTTCTTTGCCTTTCTCTCGCCAATGCCAACCTGGAGCGCTTGATAGCCATCCACTTCCTTATTCTTTACTTGAGTTACAGTCATAGGAGCCGCTTCGATGATAGTGACAGCAGAAACTACCCCCTTCTCGTCGAAGATTTGGGTCATGCGTCCCTTGATGCCGTAGAGTGCCTTCATAGAGTTGGTGTGAAAAACGCCCTCAATGGCGAGGGCGGTCCCTACATCCATTGGTCCCGTATGGGGACGTGGCGAGAGCGCACTATAGCTAAGAACTCAGCAAAGTGCAAGTTTCGCGGTCCTCCGCTTACCAATACCTTATTCGTATCATCAATTACAACGCCTTCTCTCTCAAGAGACCTCGAGATCTGCAAGATCTGATTGGTCTTCAGGATGAACTTTCCTTCTTAGAATGTAGAGAATGACGCCGATAAGCGTAAGGAGAAGGAAAAAGAAAGCAATGATAAATGAAGGACTGAGTAATGAAAGAGAGGTCGAATTTACTTCTTGCGGCGTGAATAGCGCTGAATAATCGAAAGATTCCTGTGGTGCACTATAATCACTCGCTACCCCGCTCGCTTCTGCCTCTTCAACGAGCCCCGTTATGAGCGCCTCCAGTTCTGCGTCGGAAAGATTTTTTGAGCGTGGATCGAGAAGAAGCTGCGCTTTAATTTCCACGCGAAGCGCGTCCGTACTCTTAATTTCTCCTCCCCCCACTTGAGCGTGCACAATGAGCGGCAGTGCAAAGAGTGCGATCACACACACTTTCGCCACCTTTTCACCCATATTAGAGCTCTTCGAAATCAGGGATAACGTTTACGGTTACGCTATCAGTAAATGAGTTTCCATCAAATCCGGTGCACGAAAGCGTATAACTCGTCTGCATCTGAATTACACCGGAGGTATGTGTGCCATTCTCACCGTTCCATGAGTCTGTAATTTCCGGGTTATTTTCAGTCACCGCGCATGTTCCTGGTTCCATGTTCTGGGTGGTCCAACTTATTTCCGACGTGTTTCCGGCGCGCAAGAGAGATGGCGAGGCGGTGATATTCCCGGTTCCCGGCGGTGCTCCGAGACACCCACCCCCTGAGCAACCCCATGTGCAGGCTTGCACGAACGAATTTCCCGTACAGCTGTTGTTTTTCCACAAATCGTTACCTTGGCAGTAGAATTGCTCAGTGCACTGTATAGGAACGCATATTGTACCGCTTTGAACAAACCCTGCAGGACACGCGCATGTTGGGTACTGAGTAACATTAAGATTGTTTGGGCACACACATGCACCGTTTTGTAATACCTGACCCGCAGGACAGGTTGCACCACCCACCGAAACAGCGACGCTACATGTAAACGAACCCGAAGCTCCTCCAGTACCGGTCATCACGTAGGTCGTGGTAACAGTCGGTGAGACGGTATACGATCCTGAAGGTCCTACCGATCCAATGGTCGGTGAAATATTTCGGCTTATAGGGTTGTATGGATTGATACTGCTATTCCATCCGATAACGGTCGACTGACCGGATGCAATTGACTGTGGCGTTGCTGTAATTACACAGGATTCAACAAGAGTCGGTGGTGGCGGTGGTGGTACAACGGTGCAGTCTCCCGTATAATGAGGATCCGACGGACATGACGCCGGGACGATCTGTAGTCCTTTCGGTGAAGTTTCGACAAATCGAGTCTCCGATGAACCGATAGGGTGACGTGTCTCAGCTCCTGTTACAAATGAGGAAACTACGAGCACTGCAGCCATGACGCATAAAAGAGCGAATTCCTTTATGTTGACCGAGCGAGATCGATTCTTCATATCTACATAGTATTACACACTATTTTTGAGCACTGTCGTGTGCAAGTATCATGCTGTGCATATTTTCTGAAACGGCAGTCTTGAACGCTTGCACGCCTTCAGGCGCAATTAGAGGATCATTGCCTGGATACGCCTGCAACCAAGCGTTTTCGGTGAGTGAATCTACCGCAAGAAGTGCTTGCTGCGCCGATTGGTAGGCAAGCTCAACATAGCCAAGCTCATAGAGAGCCGTGGTTCGAGTGTTATGAAGCCAGGGGTTAGTTGGCCAATGCATGATTCCCCAATCGAGTGCCACAAGAGCTTTACGTGGTTCGTTATTTTTGAGTAAGACCCACGCATAGTCGTTAATAGCTGCCCAATTAGTAGAATCAGTACGCAGGTACGTTTCGTAATCGCGCGCAGACGCAACGTACTCACCCATAAATCCTTCAATCAATGCCTTCACGTAATATGATGTGGGAGAAGAAGGACCTCCCGGAAGCGCCATTTCCTCCTCGATAAGAGCAAGCGCACGGTCAAAATCGCCTTCGAGAAATTCAAGTCGTGCGAGCTGATGACGCACGAGTGGTTTCATGGAGTCGCGTTCGAGCGCACGGGTATACAATTTTTTAGCGAGTTCAGGATCGTATTGTTCCGGGTTACGTGAGCTAAAATGCATGTTTGCCCTTACGTATGCCACATCCGCGGAAGGCGATGTGCGCAGCCAAACCTCCGACGCGATACTCTCCGCCACACTTCGTACATTCGGTACAAAGGACAGGATACCGAGTGTGAGCAGCACGAATACCAAACTAACAACGAGCGAAAAATATGCAGAGTTTTTCTTCATAGGTTAGTCACTCGCAGGGAGCGGTGCGAGAATATCCCTTCCATCAAGCGGAAGTCCTTCAAGCGACCATTTTTGCATTCCACCCTCAAGACGCACCATATTCGTATACCCCCAGTGCTCGAGGAAGCCGTAGGCTACACCCGCGAGCCGCCCGCTCGTACAGATAATGGCGATGGTTTTATCTTTCGGGAGTGATTTTCTCAAATCAAACAGCGTCCCGATGGGCTGACTGATTGCTCCGCGGGCGTGAGCTGTTTCGTATGCCGATTGATCGCGAACGTCGATAAAATAATACTCCTCCGGATGTGCCTGCATATCATTCCAAAACTCAACAGGTGGAATGTCGTGCGGGTTCGGATCGATAAGATTGAAGTGCTTTAGTGGGGTGAGATAAATAAGGAGTACCGCGCTCAATAGCGTAATAAGAACAATGACTACGGTGCGTATTTTTTCAAATCCTCGCATATAAAAATCGTAGCACGCTCTAAAGAATATTACGGAGTCGACTGGGGAGAAGTGCGAAGGAATGCAACCGCTGCGCGCACAGCCGCATGCGAACTTCCTGGGATAATAATCGGTTCAGACCCATCGCGGCGCATCACGATAATAGTTGGAGAAAGGCGCAATCCCGCGATCGAAGCCTCTTCGCGGTCTCGTGCAATCCGATCCTCGGCGTGATCACTCTCAAGGCACAGAGCAAATGTTCCCTCATCGAGTCCTATCTCTTTTGCAAACACATACAATTGTGCAGGATCGAGTCTATCTCCCGATGGAGTCGCTTTAAAAAGAACGTCGGTGTAATCCCAAAAGCCGTCATTCCCTGCCAGTTTTGATGCGCATTCCATCGCCTTTGCCTCCCGATGCGAGCGCGAATAGGATTCAACCAGTCGATAGCGGTAGACAATCGCAATCTCGTCCTTAAATTCGAGCTCAAGCGCGGGGAGCGCTGACTCGTGCCATTTTTTGCAGTAGGGACACTCGGGATCCGAAAACGCAATAACATGGATCGGCGCTTCAAGAGACCCTCGAATATGATCGTTTGAAGATACGGTACGCACAAAGAGACGATCTGCCTTCTCCAAAGCAACAGGGGTTGGCTTAAAATACTGAAAACCAACCACAACTAATAGTGCCGCAACAAGCACCGCGAGTACGGCTATGATTATTGTGTCGCTTTTGTGGGGGCGTGCGCGCGCCATATTTACCGCACTGTGAAGTCCGCACTTTCCCAGCCTATCGATTCTAGTGTTCGTTTAAATACAGGATCGATCGTTGCGAGTCGCACCAGGCGATTATGATTTGAAGATGTTTCTCTCGCGGCGGCCCTGAACGTCCCAAATACCGCTGTCTTTTCATAGGATGATTGGTTCTGCGCAAACCCCGCAAGAATCGTTCTGATATCCGCTGCACGTTTCGCTCCGTAAAATTCTTCAAGAAACGCTGCGTACTGGTATCGGGTAAAACCATCCGTAAATGGTCCCGCGGGGACAGCTATTTCGTACGCCTGTTTGAATTTATCCTCTGCCTCAACGAGACCCGCACCATCAACTTTAGAGAGCTCTGCGAGGGCACGTCCCACGCGAAACAGAGTCTCCGGCGCAGCCATGCGCTCATTGATATCAGCCTTCACGCGCGGTAGATCACTTTCAACCATGGCAATGTATTTCTGTGCACTCAAAATCGCCTCTTGTATTTCCTCAACGGGCGCTTTTGCATCGCGCAGACGAACGGCTTCAAGCGCGTACCAGTTGGCTACGCGCGCTGCTGATGCGCCAAGCTCTTGGAACGTCAATACATATTCAAATAAACGACGGTACGCGAGAGCGTCATCAGCTCCGTCCGCGATAAACGATTCGTACGGTTGACCTGTAAAGGTAAGGCGTCGAATGGTCTCGCCCGCAAATGGATACTGGTAGAAAGTGCGGCCCATATTCTCTACCGCGTATGCCCGCATGATGCGCGCATAACGCTCATTTCCAGCAATCTCCTTATACCCCGCAATCGCTTCTGCAAATTTCCCCTGTTCACGATAGATGTGCGCGATCTTCATCTTAATCTGTGCCTCCTGTGATGGATCTTCGGATGCACTCAGCGCCGTTTCGTATTCACCCATCGCAGCTGCAAAATCACGCTGCTTAAAGAGCGCTTCCGCGCGGGTAAATGCCGGATTCGTTTTTACGAGGACATCGTAGGGAGTCTCATCGAGAGAGTATTCTCGTGAATCACCGTCTCCATCAAAAAAGCGGGTCGCGAAAGAAACGAGCGAATTACTAAAAAGGAGCGCGAGGAGCGCAAGTGCGAGAAACACTCCGGTAAGGTAAAAGATAGTTCGGTGCATAGCTTACTCAATTATGGAGAATCACAACATCCGTCACAGCCACTATCAGCTGAGCCATCGCTGCTTCCGTCACCACACGAAGCGCACGAGAGGCATGAACTATCGCACGCGGGCGCGTCTGCATAGACGACCCCACTCCCTTCTGGACCTGCGGTATTCCCTTGTTGGAAAATGCGCGGCGTTGACGCGAAAAAGATTGCAAAAAGCCCAATACCGATAACAACAACAGCGGAAAAATGCGCAATAATTTTCTGAAGCGCACTCTTTGAATACCGAACAACAACCATGTCCTGAGTATGGAGGCCTTGTCAAAAAACGCAATCGCGATCTGTGGACAATACACTCCTCTGTGACAGCGGGCCGGTCCTTTGAAGGAACATCTGCACCGCGCCACGAAGAAGCAGTCATTTGTATTGACCCCCTTTCCTACATTGTTATGATCCTCCGTATGCTGCGCGATGTTGTACCGTTTGAGCGTGTCTGGAAACGACTCTACGGCTCGACGCCAACATCACACGCCCTCATCTCCTTTGTTGCGTTTCTCGAAAAGAAACTGGGCAGTCGCATGGTCTTTGACGAAGAGCGCTTTATGCTCTCCCCCGAAGAGCTCTTTGATCTCATGGAACTTGCAGAGCACCTGCGACGTGCAGGAGTGATTCGATCGTATCAGAGAGTCCCCAACGTGTGCGATGAACCTCGACTCTCTTTATGGAAAGCGCGCTATCGTGATACCGAGGAAGAAAGTATCGCGGGAGGCGGCGCCTTTAATGATGACCGACATGCACTCGTTACCACACTTGCCGAGGCACTTGAGCGCCATATTTGGTTTGAGCGCACTGATTACTTTGTCTCCCCCACCCTCGCCACTGTGGAGGAAATTGCGCACAAAGGCGCACACATTTCACCTGATTCCTTTGCGGGTATTGATTCAACTCAACGTACAGAAGGCACTCGCCATCTCCTCATCACTCCAGAATCTCGCTTCTATTGGATTCGCGGAATTTCTTTACACACCAATGCGCCAGTCTGGCTTCCTGCACAGACGGTAAGCGCAAGTAGCGAATTGCGCTCGATACGCCAAAAAAATAAGGAACCCCTTATTCGACGCACGGTCACAACAGGACTCGCAACGCACCCCATGCGCGATGAGGCACTCTTACTCGGTGCGCTAGAAATTATTGAGCGCGACGCGTATATCATCACGTGGCTCAATCAGCTCTCCCCTGAACACGTTCCTCTTCGCGAACTCGCGCTTGAAAACGCATCGCTCCAGCGACTCCTTGAGTGCTGCGCACGATATCGACTCACTCCCTATGTACTGAGACTCCCGACTGATGCGCCTGCGTATGCGACCATGGCAATCCTTGTGGATGAAAGTGGAAAAGCACCACATTTTGCCTTTGGCCTCAAAGCCCATCGCGACGTAGCAATTTCCTCAGAGAAGGCAATTCTTGAAGCACTGCGAAATCGTCGCAATGCACGCACACAGCTACAGCATACGAGAGAATACTCGGAGATAAAAAAAATAGGACACTTCGAACGTGTCGGATATTGGGCCTCTGGCGATCAATATAAGAAACTCGAATTTCTTCTTGCGGGCACAACACAACAAAGATCTCCTGAAGCGTGGGAGCGTGACTCGACGCAACAGCACCTTGCTCGCATTGTCGCATGGTGTACGTCGCAGGGCTACGACTGCGTCAGCGTCCCTTTTACGCACTCCGCAGCAAATGTAACGCCATGGCATGTGGAAATGGTTGTCATTCCGCAGATGCAACCAATCTATTTTTCGGAAGAACTACCACATATTGGTGGTAGGCGCCTGCGCGAAGTACCGCGAACGTGCGGATTCACACCACGTGAAAGCCCGTTTACTGCAGAGCCTCATCCATTCGCTTAATATGTCGCGCTTCATTTCACAGCTGCACTCACTGATCCGATCCGCTCGTACCACGAAGCGTGGAGCGAGCATGCAGCCGGACATGGTGAAAACGGGACAGCATAAGAGCTACGAGCGGATGATGCAAATACCACTCCCTACACCCGCGGCACTCGATTTCTCACTTACGCGAGCTATTAAAGAGCGCCGCTCCTTTAATGGCGATGCGCGATCAACCGAGCCTTTCAGTAGTAACGAGATCGGTACGCTTTTGGGCGTTTCCCTTGGAGTACACACGGATGGTCACCGGCGTCATTACCCCTCTGGCGGCGCTCTCTTCCCCATCGAAACCTACCTGATCGGCAATGTCCTCAGTGGTCAAACACCAGGCGTGTATCATTACAATCCGACGGCGCACGCGCTCGAACATCTCTGGGATGTTTCGGAATCTTTTTCAACACTCGACATCACAACGACTACGGGCGTCCCTCAGGGATCCCTACTGGTCATGTTTACCGGCTTCTGGGAGCGCTCGAGCGCAAAATACGGTGACCTTGCGTATTTACATGCGACGATTGAGGCGGGACACATGGCACAAAATATACTTCTTGTTGCAACAGCGCTTTCTCTTTCCGCTCGACCGGTCGCCGGCTTTAAGGATGATGAGGTAGCGACACTTCTTGATATTGACAAGAATACTGAACAACCGCTCTACGCAATTGTACTCGCCCATACGAGCGACACTCCGCGTACATCCCCTTCTCCTTCAGAGCGTTAACATCTATGCCACCATCGCTTTTTGAATTTCGCGACGCGATTGAGGCGCGTGCCTTTACCAAGGCAAGTCCAGAACAGCGAATCACGTTTGCCGGTAGCAGTGCACCTCGAGAGATGAAATGGCTTTTTGATTTCCGCACGCTAATGCTCGAGCCACAATGGCTGAATGCCTACGCCGAATTCTTTTGGGAGCGCCACGCGGATAAACTCCCCTTCCAGGTGGGTGGACTTGAAACAGCGTCAATTGCGCTCGTAAGCGCCATTGTAATGAAAGGGGTTGAGCGCGGTACGCCCGTGAATGGATTTTTTATCCGGAAGTCGCGCAAACGCGAGGGTCTCATGAAGCAGGTGGAAGGTACGCTTACGGATGAGCCGATCATTCTCGTTGATGACATTTTAAATACCGGCAAGTCATTCCAAAAACAGATTCTGATTTTGGAGGATTTAGGGAAAACTGTGCGCGAGCTCTTTGCCATTCTTACGTTTCGCGCTCAAAGCGTGTATGCGTTTGCACATACGCGCGGCATCCATCTCGACACACTCTTTACGTTGCGTGACTTTAACCAACCGCTCTCAACATCAGAGTCGCCAGAGATTCCGCACGATGATTTTGAAGAGCTCTGGAAATTTTCCCCCGAAGGCGCTGGATTCGAGCATGTCGTCCAAAAATCTACACCCCTCCTTGATGCGACAAAACTCTATGTTGGGTCGGATAGCGGCACTTTTTTTGCACTCAATCAGAATGATGGAAGCGAAGCGTGGCGATTTTCCGTTGGCGCGCACCCTCCCGCAAAAGGAATATTTTCTTCGCCTCTTCTCTACAAGAATACTGTGTACTTCGGCGCGTACGACGGCACC
>CAYMRY010000041.1:0-9701 GCA_964393065.1 uncultured Candidatus Saccharibacteria bacterium | reverse complement strand
GGGTCGGGATACTTTTCGGTGGCCGCTCCGCGGAGCATGAGGTTTCCTTGCAGTCTGCGCGCAATGTGGCAAACGCTCTCGATGTAAACAAATACGAGGCAGTCCTCATTGGTATCAACAAAGAGGGGGCGTGGCTCGCTCCGGGAGTATCCGAGCGCTACCTCGCGCTCGCGAGTAATAAGCCGGCAAAAGCGCCGGAGAAGAGCCGCGAGGTGGTGATGCTCGCGCCGTCCGGCGGCGGCGTTCTTACTCGCGATTCCGGTACGATTGAAGGGAAAATCGATGTCGTGTTTCCGGTTTTGCATGGACCGTTTGGCGAAGACGGTACGGTGCAGGGACTTCTCAAATTGGCGAATGTACCATTTGTGGGGGCGGGGGTCTTAGGTTCGGCAGTCGGGATGGACAAGGATGTGATGAAGCGCTTGTTGCGCGATGCGGGGATTCCCATAGGTAAATTTAAAGTAGTGAAATTGGGTAGCGTGCCGAAATTTGCGGATGTGAAAAAAGAGCTTGGGCTTCCGCTTTTCGTAAAGCCGGCCAACCTCGGCTCATCGGTCGGGGTTTCGAAGGTAAAAAACGAGGCGGAATACAAACAGGCGCTCAAGATTGCATTTGAATTTGATACAAAAGTTCTTGTTGAAGAGTTCATCGACGGCCGCGAGATCGAGTGCTCCGTCCTCGGAAATGACGATCCAATTGCGTCGGTTCCGGGGGAGCTTGTGATTGCGAGTGATTTCTATTCCTATGAAGCGAAGTACCTCGACGAGCACGCGATGGTGCCGCGTATTCCCGCACGGATTTCAAAAGGGGAGACGAAGCGGATTCAGGAAGTAGCGGTTGCCGCGTACAAGGCGCTTT
This sequence comes from uncultured Candidatus Saccharibacteria bacterium, assembly GCA_964393065.1. Lineage (GTDB taxonomy): Bacteria > Patescibacteriota > Minisyncoccia > Phycocordibacterales > UBA2100 > UBA10103. The sequence continues at coordinate 8,843 of CAYMRY010000041.1, read as the reverse complement.
GTTGTGAGGGTATGGGCCGCGTTGATTTCTTTCTTAGCAAAAAAGGGGATGTAATCGTTAATGAGATCAATACAATCCCAGGATTCACCAATATCAGCATGTATCCGAAGATGTGGGAGGCTTCCGGGCTATCGTATACAAAGCTCATCGATCGCCTCATCGAGCTTGCGCTTGAGCGTTTTGCGAGGGATAACAAACTGAAGACGTCTAGATAATGGAGAAATTCCTTGACAGGAACATTGAAGAGCATACTCTAGATGAAGACTATGTGAAGGAACGCCGAAGGTTGAAACTTAACCAGGGACTACAGGAGAGTCCGATGGCAAAGTGGTGGATCACAGAATCGCCTGAAGAGCGACAATCGAAAGAAGCGGCCGCCCGGTTTTGCGCCGACGAAGTGGACATGCGCGCATTTTTCAACCGCCTTACGCATGATGAGCGAAGGGTGCTCGCAAGCATGTTCGAGCGTATGAAAGAGGAGCACTTCCTCTTCCAGCTCTCGCGTGTCGTTACCGAGTGGCGACAAAAGTTCCCAAAGGAATAAAAGTATTAAGGGGCCCGAATCAAGGGCCCCGCACTACGCAAATTTGAGCGGAATCTGCTAGGATGACGCTATGGATGAAAAGACGAACTCTAAAGTAAGCGAAACCGCAAAGCGCGAGGAAGATGTGCTCGCATTTTGGCGCGAAAACAAGACTTTTGAGCGGTCGCTTGAGAAAGACGCTCCACAGGGCGAATTTGTGTTTTATGATGGCCCACCCTTTGCAACCGGCCTGCCACATCATGGCTCGCTCCTCTCCTCAATCATCAAGGACGTGATTCCGCGCTACAAAACCATGCGCGGCTATCGTGTGCGCCGCCGTTGGGGCTGGGACACACACGGACTTCCGATTGAGAACTTGGTGGAAAAAGAGCTGGGCCTGAAGACGAAGAAGGAGATCGAAGAAATTGGTATCGCAAAATTCAACGAAGCTGCGCGCAGTGTCGTCTTGAAATATGTCGCCGATTGGAAAGTGTACATCGAACGTATCGGTCGCTGGGTGGATTACGACAATTCCTACAAGACGATGGACAATTCGTACATCGAATCCGTATGGTGGGCGCTGAAAAGATTGTGGGAAAAGGAACTCCTGTACGAGGGCAACAAGGTCCTTATGTACTGCACGCATTGTGAGACGCCGCTTGCCAAAGCCGAGATTGCCGCAGACAACACGTACAAGGATATTACTGAAGAGGCGGTGACGGTGAAATTTAAAGTGAAAAATCCTACAGCGCACGGGCTGCCAGAAAATACGTATCTTCTTGCGTGGACGACGACGCCGTGGACGCTGCCGGGGAACGTCGCGCTTGCTGTTGGGAGCGATATTTTGTATCGCAGATATAACGAAAAAGGAAAGAATGTGTTCTACATTGCCGCCGAGACTATTGCAGAATCAGGAAAATTATTTCAATCGCCAGATTTTGAAACTGACTCTACTGATTGGGCTGGTCGCGAACTCGTCGGCATCGAATACGAGCCGCTCTTTGACGTACCGCAAATGCAAAACGAAAAGTCGCACCGCGTGTATGCGGCGGACTTTGTCACGACAGGGGACGGCACCGGCATCGTGCACACCGCAGTGATGTACGGCGAAGACGACTACGTTCTTGGCAAAAAAGAAAACTTGCCGATGGTGCAGCTGCTGACCGCAAACGGCTCGTACAACGACGTCGTTCCGGAATTCCTGCGCGGGAAATTCATCAAGGCTGCTGAAAAGGATATTAAGAAAGACCTCGAGACGCGCGGCCTTCTTTTTGAAAAAAAGAACAATACGCACTCATATCCGCACTGCTGGCGATGCAGCACGCCACTTATCTACAACGCAGTCACCTCGTGGTTCATTAACATTCAAAAAATAAAGTCACGCCTTCTTGAGGAGAACGAAAAGGTGAACTGGGTACCGGAGCACCTCAAAACCGGTCGCTTCCACAACATCGTCGAGGGCGCACCGGATTGGACGATTTCACGCAATCGCTTCTGGGCGTCGCCTCTTCCTATCTGGAAATCAAAAGAAGGGAAGGTGATGGTGATAGGGTCAGTCGATGAGATTAAACAGCGTGCAAAAAAGAGCGGGAATACGTATTTTGTAATGCGGCACGGAGAGGCAGATACGAATGTGCAGGAAATTCTCAATTCAGATCCGAAAGCCGAGGTTCATCTTACCGAGAAAGGTAAGCGAGATGTTATCGCGTCCGCGGGTGCATTTAAAAGCGAGCCATTCGATCTCATTGTGTGTTCTCCCTTTAAGCGCACTCATGAGAGCGCTCAAATCGTTGCACAAGAAATCGGCCTCTCTCCAGAGATGGTTGTGCTCGATACGCGTCTTGGGGAGCTTGATCTGGGTCCCGAGAATGGAATAACTCTTGAGAGCTGGCGTCAAAAATATCCGGTTTCTCTTGATCGTTTCCATACGTCGCCGTGGGGTGGTGAGAACGATACTGAAGTGAAGCGACGAATGATGGAGGCACTTCTCGACATCGAAAAAAAGTATGTGGGTAAGCGCGTGCTCATCATTTCGCACGGGACACCAATCTGGATGCTCGAGAGCGGAGTGCGCGGACTCTCAAAGGAGGATGCGATTGCGCGGTATAAAGATGATTACCCCTCAAAAGGAGCAATCAAAGAGCTTCCGTTTGCACCGCTTCCGTGGAACGCTGATTTCGAACTCGACCTCCATCGTCCTTACACGGATTCTGTCGTACTTGTTGATGACGAAGGTACGGAGTACACGCGCATTCCAGAAGTCGTTGACTGTTGGGTGGAATCCGGCTCGATGCCGTTTGCGGAATACCATTATCCGTTTGAAAACAAGGATACCTTCGAAGCCCGTTCTCCGGGGGATTTCATCGCGGAATATATCGCACAGACCCGCACATGGTTCTACTACATGCACGCTATGGGAGTTGCGCTGTTTGATCGTCTCGCGTTTCGTACGGTCGTTTCGACGGGGACGATTCTTGCGGCAGATGGTCAGAAAATCTCAAAATCGAAGCGCAATTACACTGATCCCTTGGAGCTCATCAACACCTACGGCTCGGATGCGATGCGGCTCTACTTGATGTCGTCGCCCGTAATGCAGGCGGAAGATCTGCGCTTCCGCGACGACGACGTACGTGATGCGCACAATCGCGTGATCGGTATTTTGTGGAATACGTTTAAATTCTACGATCTGTATCAGAAGGAATACGATGGAAAAACAGAGGCACACAAAAGCACGCACGTGCTCGATCGCTGGATTCTTGCACGCCTTAAAGAACTGGTGCGTGAATGCACCGAGGCGATGGATGCGTATGACACACCGGGCTTTGGACGTGCGCTCCGCATCTTTGTTGATGAGTATTCGACATGGTACGTGCGTCGCTCGCGCGAGCGTGTGAAAGGCGAGTGGCACGACAAGCAGTATGCGCTTGCAACGCAGCGCACGGCGCTTGAGACTCTCGCACGCCTCATAGCTCCCATCATGCCGTTTCTCGCTGAATCAATCTGGCGTGGCATCGAGGGCGGGGGTAGCGTGCATCTTGCGCCCTGGCCGGAAGTTGAGAGCGAGGGACTGCTTTCTAAAATGTTCTCTCCCGATTCGGGGGATGTGATTGCTGAAATGGCGATAACGCGCGCCATAGTATCAAAGGCGCTCGAGGCGCGCGATAAAGCCGGCATTAAAGTACGTCAGCCACTCTCGCTCCTCAAAATCAAAGCCCCGCTCTCTGATGAATTACTCGCGGTCGTTCGTGAGGAGGTAAACGTGAAAGGTGTTGTGCGCGCCGATATTGAAGGAGATGTCGAGCTCGACACGACGCTTACCCCCGAATTAAAAGAGGAGGGTTTTGTGCGCGAACTTGTGCGCCTCATTCAGGGCGCCCGCAAAGAGGCGAAACGTAATCCGCAGGATCTGGTGAAGCTCATCATCGATACCAACACAGAGGGACAGACATTGATTACGAAGCATACGAAGGAAATTACAGACGCGACTCATACGGTACTTGCGTTTGGTACACTAGAAATTGCGCATACAAAAGTGGGAGAAGTCTCGCTTGGCTACAAGCTCGACATCGACAACCCTGCGAAGTAGTGCGCAAGGAGTGTATGTACCAAAAATACCACACGGACTCCCTTGTGCTTCGTTCATACGATCGTGGTGAAGCAGATCGCGTCTTTATGCTGTACACGCGCGAATTCGGACTTGTATGGGCGCGCGCGTCCTCGGTCCGCCGGGAAGAATCGCGGATGCGCTACTCGTTGCAGAATCATGCGCTCTCACGCATCTCTTTGATTCGCGGTGCTCGTGGGTGGCGCATTGCGGGCACACTTCCAGGACACTCGCTCGCGGGCGCTACTCGAGAGGCGAGTGCCGTTTTCGCACGCGTTGCCAGTCTCATTGAGCGCTTGGTAAAGGGCGAAGAGCGCAATGAATATCTTTTCGCGACGCTGACAGAGGCGCATGCGGTTCTTCGCGAGAGCTCGAATACTGCACTTCCTGCAATCGAACTCCTGTGCGTTGCACGGGTTCTCTATGCACTCGGATACGTGTCGTCGGAGGCGCTCAGTACGGCATTATTCACCCATACGGCTTTCCAGGTAGCGCATTTGGAGGAGGCAGAAGTATCGCGCTCGGTACTTCTCAGTTCCGTGAACAAAGCGCTCGCGGAGACCCATTTATGATGCGTGGTATAATCGCACAATGCCTGAAGGATCTCGTTTCGACGGCTTGATCCCGAAAAACTCTCCGGGAGAGCATGAACCACATCTTCCCGATCAAGGGGGAAAGCACGATCAAGAACAGGAGAAAATAGATCGCCTACGTCGTGCGATGTATTCACGCTCCATTGCGCCGACGATCAGGGATAAGCCGCGACGGGAAATGGACGAAACGCCGCAGGTGGTGGGTGAGGATTGGGTACGCCCTGAAGAAGAATTGAAGGGTTCAATCATGGCTCCATGGACCATCAATATCGGGCGCGTCGTTTTGCGCGGCATTCTCGCGACCTCATTTGCATTCTGCCTCGGTGCGGTTGGCTATTTTGGATACTTCTTCTTTCTCGGTGCGGGCTCCACGCCTGCCTCCCCGGGTAATATTGATATTTCAGTTTCTGGCCCCCTCCAGGTGCAAAGCGGAGAGCCAACGGAGCTCCAGATCGCCGTTGTAAATCGTAACCGTGTGGCCCTTGAACTTGCAGATTTGGTGATTAAGTATCCAAAGGGGACGCGCTCGCCGACCGATCTTTCAACCGATCTTCCTGATCAGCGTATTCCGCTCGGGACGATTGAGCCTGGAGGGAGGCGTCAAGGAACCGTCTCTGCTATTTTCGGCGGTATCGAGGGTGATCGGGCGAGCATCAAGGTTGAGCTTGAGTATCGGCTGCAAAATTCCAATGCAATTTTTGCTGCAACGAGCAATTACCAGGTCGTGTTCGCATCGTCGCCGATTACGCTTTCAGTTGAAAGCAATAGCGAAACTATTGCCGGGCAACCGCTCGTATTTAAGATCACGCTTGCATCGAATGCTGACGCTCCCGTGAAAGATGTGCTTCTGAGCGCGACGTTTCCGTTTGGCTTTTCACTCGAGAGCGCGAATCCTGTGCCGAAGAAAAATGGATTTTGGACGCTCGGCGATATTAATCCCGGGCAGAAAAAAACAGTGATCATCAATGGGGTGGTAAATGGTGAAGCGGGGGACGATCGCGTATTCCGGTTTACCGCGGGGACACGAACTTCAGAAACCGATACAGCTATTGCTGCGGTGATGGCACAATATGCACACCACCTTACCGTCACCAATCCGTTTTTAGGGCTCGCTATCGTGTTTAACAAAGACGCGGGAGTCGAAGGTGCGGTTGCAGGGCCGGGGGAAACGGTGAATGTCGCCGTGCAATATGAGAATCACCTCTCGAGTTCGATCAATGATGCGGTGATCGTTGCGCAGCTCTCGGGTGTGGAAATCGCAGGAGAGAGCGTGCGCTCCACGAACGGCTTCTATCGCTCTTCGGACCGCGTGATGCTGTGGGATAAAACGAGTGAACCGGCACTCGCGACGTTGGTAGCGGGCGCGAAGGGAACGCTCAACTTTTCATTTCAAATGCCGACCTCGGAGGAGCTCGCAGAAATTCGTGATCCCAAAATTACAGTGAGTGTGCGCGCGGCAGGTCGTCGCGTGGCACAGACCAATGTGCCGGAGACTCTGCAGGCAACAGCAGTCTCCAGCGTGCGTGTCGCGAGCGATTTACAACTCATAGCCCAAGGTCTTTACTATTCAAATCCATTTGGCTCTTCAGGCCCAATGCCACCAAAGGCAGGAGCAGAAACAACCTACGCAATTGTCTTTAGTCTCACGAATACGACAAATGAGATAGGGAATGCGGTTGTAAAAGCACAGCTTCCATCGTATGTGCGCTGGACCGGTATTTATTCACCCTCCGGCGAGGATATTTCTTTCAATCAAAACGATGGTACCGTCACATGGCGCGTGGGGACACTGCCCGCAAACGTCGGCGTGGGAGGTAGTCTCCCGAAGCAGGCGGCAATCGCTATCGGCTTTACGCCATCCACATCGCAAATCGGGCAGCAGCCGCCGTTGGTACGCAACATTGTTCTCACGGGCAAGGATATGGCAACTGACAAACAGGTGACACGCACGGTTGAAGAAGTAACGACCAATATCATCGGCGACCAAGGATTCTTGCCTTCAAATGCGACTGTGGTGAAGTAGGGTGCCTACAGTGAATACGCTAGAGTTGCTCGTGGTAAAAAACGACGGGTTGCGCGTTTTTGTACCGAGCAAAAACGTAGCCAGAGCGTCACTTCTGCGGTATATTCACTCGCATGGCTGAGGCATCAATGGAAAAGATCGTATCGCTCTGCAAGCGGAGGGGATTCATATTTCAAGGCTCTGAAATCTATGGAGGTCTTGCGGGGACGTGGGATTATGCGCCGATGGGCGTTGAATTAAAGAACAACATCAAAAATTTGTGGTGGAAGATGTTTGTACAAGAAAGGGATGACATGCTCGGTATGGATGCGGCGATTTTGATGCATCCGCGTGTGTGGGAAGCGTCGGGGCACGTGAGCGGTTTTTCTGATCCACTCGTCGAGTGCACGAAATGTAAAAAGCGTTTCCGCGCAGATCATCTCGAGAATACGGCGAAGTGTCCGGAATGCGAGGGGAAGCTCGGTGAGGCGCGTCAATTTAACATGATGTTCAAGACGCACATTGGTGCGATGGAAGACGCTTCATCAATTTCATACTTGCGCCCCGAGACGGCGGGCGGCATGTTCGTCAATTTCAAAAACGTGATGGACAGCCTACATCCCAAGATGCCGTTTGGCTTGGGACAGATCGGGAAGGCGTTTCGTAATGAAATTGCGCCGCGCGATTTTGTGTTTCGCTCCCGTGAATTTGAGCAGATGGAGATTGAATACTTCGTCCATCCGCGCGATTGGGATGCAAAGTTCGAAGAATTTCGCCTTGCGATGCATGCATGGATGACAGCGGTTGGTATCACGAGTGAGAAAGTCTCGGAGCTCGAAGTGGGGGATGGTGATCGCGCGCACTACTCAAAGCGCACGATTGATTTTGAATTCGCATATCCGTTTGGCGTGAAAGAGCTCTATGGTCTCGCCTATCGCACCGATTTTGATCTCAAGGCACATTCAGAATACTCGACAGTTGATCTCTCTATCGTAGACGAGGAATCGGGCGAGAAATTCATGCCGCACGTGATCGAGCCGTCTTTTGGCGTTGATCGCACAGTACTCGCTGTTCTTGCCTCTGCGTACAAAGAAGATGACATGGGCGGGGACGTGCGCACGTATCTCGCGTTTCCCAAAGCGATTGCACCCGTCAAAGCCGCCGTTTTCCCACTTCTGCGCAACAAACCCGAACTCGTCGCAAAGGCACGCGAGGTGTACACTTTGCTCAAGAAAGAAGTGCCGCAAATTATGTGGGACGACAACGGTAATATCGGGAAGCGCTATCGCCGTCAGGATGAAATCGGTACGCCGGTTTGTATCACGATCGATTTCGACACGCTTGGCGAATCGGGCGGCGAAAAGAAGGACACGGTGACCGTGCGTAATCGCGACAGTGGGGAACAGGAGCGCGTGAAGATCGCGGATTTGACGAACATGGTCAAATAGCTTCAAATAGAGACTCTTGCTCTTTGTTGGAGGTCACCATGACACTATGTGTTGCCGCCATGCTTCTCTGGCTCCTGGGCGGAGTGGGAATCTTTTGTGCTTTCTTCTTGCGCGTGCGCGGGAGGCCCATTGGTAGAAGGGTGCGCCTGGGCCTTCTTGCGGTATCGTTCGTTGCGCTCGTAGTAGGAATGACCTCGGTGATCGTGCTTGTCACGCACCCGGAGTATTCCGAGACGTTGTTTTGATAGCACGTAAGGATGTGACATGTCTGTTGAAATGCTTACAGTACTGTCTACGGTTAGTTTCATCCTCGGACTCGTGCTCTACATCCTTGTGTGGGAGAGAGAGTCGGGCCCTATCGGGGAAGACTGGCTGAGGGTCTGGACGCGAAGGCTCGGCCTCGCGCTCGTCTTTCTCGGGCTCCTGGGCGTTCTCGTCCACCAGCCGAATCTCATTCCTGACGTGTCTGTTTCGTGGCGATGAATGTGCGGCGCGGCCCCATATGGCCGCGCCGCCACCTTTTGCACACGTCATTCATCTTGCATGCGCTATACTCTCAGTATGTCGAGCGAACACACTATCTCAATCACGACAGGAACGATCATGAAGTCGCTCGTGATCCTCGCGGGTGCCTGGTTACTTTTTTATCTTCGCGATCTTGTGCTCATTGTTC
>CAYMRY010000040.1:5478-9888 GCA_964393065.1 uncultured Candidatus Saccharibacteria bacterium | reverse complement strand
TTTGGGGCCGGTGGAAGGCAGGCTGCTTGCGGCCGTTGGAAAACCGTGGGCGACCTCTTAACAAACTTGTTGCCGGAGGAAGTACTCTTGTGGTGTTTCCCAGTACCCTTAGTCCCAAGCACGATAAGAAGCACGGTCAATTAAGGACAAATAGTGAGGGCCCGCTCTTGAAAGCGGGCCCTCGGTGGGCAATCCTATTGTTCGCTAAAATGCGCGGACGATGAAATTGTAGACATCAGTTCGCCAAGTGATCACGGCTGGTATCTCAGATTTTCGAACATAGTTTACGAATGAGACACATGCCATTGCGGCTGAGGTTACAACGAACATAATTCCGACCCAGATGAGCGGCAGGGCCAGCCAAAGCGGGAACAGGCCTACACCTGCGGCGTTGGATTTTACAATAGCGTACCCCAAAAGCGACATCCCAAGTCCGATGAACAGGCCAGCTGTTTTCCACTTAGCGATGTTACTCGTTGGCGCATCTGGATTGACGATGCGCATTGCAGTTGAAATTGTGTCATAGGTGAATATCACCATTTGCGAGACCACAAAGTACCACGCTAGTCCTGCCTCTGCGTTGATGATAACGAACGCTAAATGGGAAAGTATTTTGTCAGCGAGCGGATCAAGGAACTTTCCGAACTTTGATTCGGCGTAGAATTTCCGCGCCCACCAGCCGTCGATACCATCTGTGCACGCGGCGAACGCGAACAAAAAGAAGGCCGCGATCGGGAATCCGAAACACCAGAGTGCAACGCAGACGAATCCAATGAAAATGCGCGCAATGGTGATTCTATTCGGTGTTGTGTCCTTCCACGCGGGTATGCTTTGCACGAGGTCGAGCATTGAATACTCCTCTTTGTGCTGATTGTGCGGTTTCCCGCCTTCTGAGAGACTAACGTGCTGACAAGCGAAGTGCAAGCTATTACCGTGCACGCACCTTTAGTTTCGTCTCGCGTTTTTTGTTGATTTTCGGTAAACGGATCATCAAAATCCCATGCTTTTCAGATGCCTCTGCGCGGTCGACATCTATCTCTTCGGGGAGGAGAATGGTGCGGGAAAAAGAACCCCAATATAATTCGCGCTGAAAATAGTTATCATCCTCGACTTCGCGTTCATCGGATCGAACACCGGAGATGGTGAGCATCTCGCGGGTAAGAGAAATATCGACGGTTTGCGGTTGCACACCTGCAATAAGTGCTTTGACGACGATTGAGTCCGGCGTCTGGTACACATCGACCGCAAGTTCTCCTGCAGTGTCAGTTGACGCTTGCCAGTCATCTTGTTGTTGCGGCGTCGATGGTTTTAAATTGATTCGTGTATGGCGTTCTCCCCCTTTTCCTGAAAAAGTAGCGGGTATCGTTTGTGGCTCATCGACGAAGTCGTCGTATTCACGGGTATCAGCCGCGCCGGTGAGTCTTTGGAAGAACGATGGTTTTGACATACTGCTTAGTGTATCAGATATTTAAGACTTATTTTCGCCTCCTATTGAGGCGAGGGTGTATTCTTTTAACATATTCGAGTGCGAAGAGGACTGCAATCACGCCAAGCCACACTCCGGCGAATGTCCTCAGGAGGTGGTCATCCGCTGTGTTGAGTATAAGGAAGTTGAAGCCGACGTGCAAAAGGGATGCGAGGATAACTCCGACGGCTGCATACCATTCTCGCACAAGAGTTGGTTTATAAAATGAATAGGCGAGCGCGATTCCGACGATTGCCGATGAGAATACGTGAAGAAGTGTTGCCCCGATAAAGCGCAGATTTCCCGTCATAATGGTCTGTACAACCGTATCCCCTGAAAGCGGCGATAGAAGAAAGAGGGCGTTTTCAAGCCCCGCAAAACCGAGCGCGACCGCAACCATGTAAATAACGGCATCGATCGGCTCGTCGTTCTCGCGTCGATGAAGCACGGTGATCCACGCGATGATGTACTTCATGAACTCCTCGATCGTAGACCACGCCGCGAATATGGCGGCTTGCGTCGTCAGAAAACCTGCAACAAACTTTTGAATCGGTATGACAACAACAACGGTGAGCATGCCCGCAATAAAGGCAAGAGCTATGAGGCGGCGTGGTTCGGGGTGCAGGGAATCCTCCTTAATCCAAAACCATAGCCATGCAAGTGCGGGAAATATGCCACCGGCAATGGCGATTGCGTAGGGAGTTATGTCCATCTCAGCATTTTAGCAGTTATTGCGAGGCTTTTTGTGGCCACTTAGCAACCATGAGGACATCGTAATCTTTCACGGGTAGTTTCTGCCAGATGGCTTCTGTCACAAACGGCATAAAGGGATGGAGGAGTTTGAGAGAGGTGAGGAGGATACGATACAGCGTGACGCGGCGCGATTCTGCAGCTTCGCCGCCGCTCGCGAGTATTGCCTTCGATTCTTCGATCGTAATCGCCGCAAATTCATCCCATAAGTAGTGGTAGAGCTTATCGCTTGCAAGATGGAAGCGGTACCCCTCGAGATCGGCAGTAATATCCGTTACCACTTCATCGAGCCGTGCGAGGAGTGCCTGATCACTTGGGGTGAGCGTTGTTGAAGCATGGAGATCCACGTTCATTCCGCCACTTTCAAGAACGAATCGTGTGATATTCCACAGCTTATTCGCAAATTTCTTATACGCGACCGTTTTACGCGGATCAAGATTAAGATCAGTTCCTGGTGTGTTGCCGACAATGAGTCCCATGCGCAAGGCATCGGTGCCGTATTCGTTTGAGACTTCAAGCGGGGAGATCACATTGCCTTTCGATTTCGACATTTTCATGCCTTTCGAGTCGCGCACAAGGCCGTGCAGATAGACGGATGTAAATGGTACTTTTCCCGTGCGATAGAGGCCAAGCATAATCATGCGTGCAACCCAGAAAAAAAGAATATCAGCTCCTGTTTCCATCACACTTGTTGGGTAGAACGTCTCGTAGTCATCCGATGCAGGGAAGCCCAGGGTAGCAAAAGGCCACTGACCGGAAGAAAACCAGGTGTCAAAGGTATCAGTATCTCGCACCAAGGAGCCGCCGCATTCGGGACACTCGTGATGCTCATTATCTACATCTACGACGCCATACTCACACTGCGTGCAGAGTTTTGCGGGAATGGGGATGCCCCACACTATTTGGCGCGAGATATTCCAATCTTGGATGTTGGTGAGCCAGTGGCGTAAGACTTTGTCGTGTTGCTCGGTCAGGACAGTGACGTCGCCCTTATCGAGCGCTAAGAGTGCTTTTTCCGCCAGTGGCTTCATGGATACGAACCATTGCGCCTTCACTTGTGGCTCGATTTCGCGAGCGCATTTGTAGCAGACGGGTACTTCATGGGTGTACGCGGTATCAATCTTTTCGACAAGGCCTTTTGACTTCAATTTCTCGACGATTTTCGGTCGCGCCTCTTTAATATTCATTCCCGCAAACTCGCCGGCAAGCGGGAGTAATTTTCCACGCCAGTCGATGATTTGTTCAAAAGGGAGGTCGTGCCGCTGCGCGATTTCGAAATCGGTCGCATCGTGCCACGGGGTTATTGTCATGACGCCGGTACCAAGCGACATATCGATAGATTCATCCTTGATGACCGTTGCGGTAATTGGTCCGTTGATCCACTCGCATTCAAAGGTATCGCCATTGTTATATGCGGCATAGCGCGTATCGTCGGGATGCATGACGACGTACTTATCACCAAATTTCGTTTCGGGACGCGCTGTCGCGATGACGAACGGGCCGTATTTCAAGTAGTAGAAATTCTCGGTACGTACTTCGCGCTCAGTTTCGAGATTCGAGAGGGAAGTCTGATGTTTTGGGCACCAATTAACTATGCGTTTGCCGCGATAGAGTAAATTGTCTTGTGAAAGCTGTAGAAAAGTCGAGTAGACTATATCGATCACTTTAGCATCGAGTGTAAAGGTGCTGCGCGACCAATCACACGAAGCCCCGAGCTGGCGCAGCTGATTTTCCATAAACGATTTATTCGCTATGGTGAAATCATAAATTTCTTTGTAGAGATCTTCCGAGGTCATCTCAAAGCGTGAACGGCCTTCTTTCTCCAGCTTTTTTTCGTAGACGACTTGAGTCTCAAATCCGGCGTGATCGGCTCCCGGCACCCACAGCGCCTTTTTGCCGCGCATGCGCTGGTAGCGCGTCATAATATCTTCGAGCGTCACAAAGAGCGCATGTCCCGCGTGAAGTGAGCCATTCGCATTCGGCGGCGGCATGATGATCGTGAACGGCTCGGTGCGTGCGCCGCTCTCAAGGGGCGGCAAATTGTCCGGATTAAAATACCCGCTTTTCTCCCAAAGGGCGTACATTGTCGATTCTTCATCAGCAGGTTGATACGGCTTCAAAAACGCCTCGGGAATGCCCGCGTCGTTCCGCAATTCGCTAGGTTTTGAGCCATTTTCTGACATTTTTGTATCCTA
>CAYMRY010000040.1:0-5378 GCA_964393065.1 uncultured Candidatus Saccharibacteria bacterium | reverse complement strand
ACTTTTTATACCAACTTCAAATTGCCATTCGCTCGAATCATATCCGGTTCGACGAATTCGTTATTTAGTGCGCGGAGATATCCTGCAAGTGCGATCATGAGCGCATTGTCCGTCGCGAGTTTTGGCGGTGGAATAAGCAGTGTCACATTGGGGTTTGAAAGATCGAGTACTCTTTTTAATTCCTCGCGGATATGCGTATTAGCAGAAACGCCGCCCCCCACGACGACAGTCTGCGCGCCGGTTTCTTCGACCGCGCGCAGTGTTTTTGCGATAAGCACATCCGTACAAGCATTTTCAAACTCAAGCGCTATTTCTTCCTTCAGTGCATCGGAAAGTGATTGGTGCGCTTCTACAATACGCCGCACTGCCGTTTTCAAACCAGAAAACGAGAAGTCATACGAATCGGTATCGCGCATCGGTCGCGGCAATATGATGGACCTCGTAAGTCCATCATTGTGACGCGCTTGCGCCGCAAGGCGTGAGATTTCTGGACCGCCCGGATAGGGAAGATCCATAAGACGTGCCACCTTATCAAATGCTTCTCCGACTGCATCATCGCGTGTTTGTCCGAGAATTTCGTACTGCATCCATTCTTTTGAAAGTACGAGCTCCGTGTGTCCGCCGGAAATCAAGAGCCCGAGCATCGGGAATTGAATTTTTGATTGATATGTGGTACCTGCTACTTGGTACTTTTGATCTTGTCCGCTCAGCGCGGACAAGATCAAGTGTCCTTCCATGTGATTCACCGGTACGATCGGTAATTTCCACACATGCGCAAGCGCGCGCGCAAAATTAATGCCGACCCAGAGTGCGGGTTCGAGGCCGGGGCCGTACGTCACTGCGATAGCGTCGACATTTGGTCGCGTGTACTTTTGTAAAAAGGGGACGAGTTGAGAAAGTAAATCCTGTTCGCGCGACAAAATAGCTTCGAGGCCTTCGGTATTTATGAGTCCTTCTTTGAGTTCACCTGCCTCCTTAAGAACTGTTTCGAGGAGCGGTACAAAATTCTTCTGGTGTTCACGTGCGGCCATGGCGGGGAAGATCCCGCCGTACTGCGCATGGAGCGCAATTTGTGAGGCAACGGCGTTTCCAAGCACGGTAAAGGCAAAATCAGCTTGCAAATCTCCGGATGCTTCAATGAGAGACACGCCGGACTCATCGGCTGAGGATTCTATGGCGAGAATACGCATACGTTGCCACATATAACCATTCGTTATACTCTTGGTCAAATGAAGGCGATTGCAGAGAAGAAACCCCACACCGTTTTTAGTGTCTACCTTTACCACGCGCTGAAATACCCGTGGTCGCTTGTGGGGATCATTGTGGCAGGTGCGACGATGACTGCGGCTCCCTTGATAGCACCAATATATCTACGCACATTTATCAATACGCTCGCGAATGGAACACCGGACGCCGCTACGGTGAATGCGCTTTTTGTACTACTCTCCATTATTGTTGTTGCATGGTTTGTCGATTGGGCTTCGCATCGTGTACAGGGAATTTTTCTCATGCATCTTGAAGTCGGAATCATGCGCGATTTGTACACAACTGCATTTCGGTACGTGCTTGGACACTCGTACACCTTTTTCGCATCGAATTTTGCGGGCTCGCTGACCCATAGGGTGAGTAAATTTGCGCGCGCATTCGAAACACTTTTTGACGGAGTATTTCTCAACTTCTACCCGACGGCGCTTTTTGTACTCGGTGCTATCAGCGTTGTGACATGGAGTAATACGATGTTGGGTCTCATTCTTGCCGTATGGTCCATTGCCTTTCTTTTGTTTCAGATATATGTCGCGCGCATGCGCCAGCCGTATCGTGTTGCGCGCGCCGCCGCTGATACACGCGTCACGGGAAATTTAGCAGACGCAATTTCAAACCACGCAACAATTACGCTTTTCTCGGGTATTTCGTTCGAGCTCAACCGCTTCTCTCGTACGGTCAAAGAGTGGAGCGCTGCGCTCATGCGTTCATGGAAAGTGGATATGTACATCTGGGCTGGAATCGGCCTATTTATGATCGGTATTCAGGCAGCGCTCTTTTACGGCGGAGTGGTATTTTGGCAGCGCGGACAGTTCACTGTTGGGGATTTTGTATTGGTTCAGGCTTACCTCCTCAGTGTGTTTCGCAGTATGGAACAGATTAATCGCGAGCTCCGTCGTATGGGGGATGCCTATAGTGATGCGCACGAGATGGTGGGGATTCTTAACACGATACACGAAGTACGAAACGCGCCAAATGCACCAGCGCTCCACGTGAAGGATGGTCGGATTGATGTACGTACTATCAATTTCCACTTCCATGTGGAAAAGGGAATTTTTGAAAATTTCTCGATCTCAATTAAGGGTGGCGAGAAAGTTGCGCTTGTTGGACCCTCGGGCGCGGGGAAATCGACAGTGACCAAGCTTATTCTGCGCCTCTTTGACGTGCAGAGCGGCTCGATTGAAATCGATGGACAAAATATTGCCGAGGTTACTCAGGAGAGCCTCCGCGATGCTATTTCGTTTGTACCACAAGAACCAATTCTTTTTCATCGTACATTGATGGAAAATATTCGCTACGGCAGACGCGATGCAACGGATGAGGAGGTTATTGAAGCCGCGAGAAAAGCGCATTGTCACGAATTTATTTCTGAACTTCAGCACGGATACGATACGTATGTCGGCGAGCGCGGGATTAAGCTCTCTGGCGGCGAGAGACAGCGGGTTGCTATTGCGCGCGCGATCCTCAAAAATGCACCGATTTTGATGCTCGATGAAGCAACCGCGAGTCTTGATTCTACTTCGGAACTTTTGATTCAAGATGCGCTTACTGTACTTATGGAAGGTAAGACGGTCATTGTGATTGCACATCGTCTATCGACCATTATGAAAATGGATCGGATCGTGGTAATAGCGCGGGGAAAAATTGTGGAGGAAGGAACACATACTGATTTGATAGAAAGAAATGGCGCATACGCCATGCTCTGGCAACATCAGGCGGGGGGCTTCATCGTCGACGATGAAGAGGTCGTGGTAGGCTTACAGGATGCTTGAGGCATTTACCGCCTATCTTATCGCACACCGATTTATCGCTATCTTCTTTGGGGCTTTTTTCTTTGGCGACGGAGTTCTACTTACTGCCGCGTATCTTGCCGGACAATATGACTGGGCACCGGCGCCGCTCTTTTTTGCTGCTTTTATGGGTACTTTTATTGCTGATAGTCTATGGTTCTTTGCGGGAACGTACATGGCGCGTACATTTGCAGATTCCAAATTTATGGTGCGCGAGCGTGAAAAAGCGTCCGCGGTGATTCAGGCGCTCGTTGGGGAAAAACCGGTCTACGCGCTTGTCTTTATTAAATTTCTCTACGGCAGTCGCCTCGCGCTCATTTTGTACGTTGCTTCGCGCGGTTTGTCATACGGTGTGTTTGCGATCTATAATTCAATCGGTATTTTTGTGTGGTTATCAGTATTCTTTACGATAGGGATACTGGCCGGCAAACAGATCGGTCCCGCACTCCCGGCTCTCAGTACCATTCAATTAATGATCGGAGCTCTCATTGTGTTTTTCATATTGACCCGTTTACTTTCGCTATGGCTTACCAAACGAATCACCCATCAGTAGTTGCAATCGTACCTGCATTTAATGAGGAACATACCATCGCGTCCGTACTACAATTATTGTGCACTTTTCCCAGATTTAAAGAGGTTATTGTTGTCGATGATGGGAGTACCGACGCCACCGCAGATATTGCAGCGCGCTTTCCCGTACGACTGATTCGTAATTCTGTTAACCGAGGGAAAGGGGCGGCGCTCCAGCGAGGTGTGGATGCGTGTACGGCGCCTATTCTTTATTTTTGTGATGCTGATATGCGGGGATTTACGCACGACACCATATCAGAGGTGTTAAAACCAGTTCTTTCGGGAGAGCTTGAAATGGTCATTGCCACGCGCGATTGGCGACCCTACCATCTCGGTTTTATTTTTTCCCTGTTCCCAGGACTTGGCGGTCAGCGTGCACTTACCCGCCGTTTGTGGGACAACGTAGCGCCTTATTACAAAGAGGGTTATCGCATCGAATCTGCTCTTAATTTTTATGCGCGGTATCATGGTCGCAACTATCGACAGATAATAATTCCTGCGCTCTCGCATATGATTAAAGAACAAAAGTTGGGATTTTTAAGAGGGCTCAGAGCGCGCATTCAGATGTCGTATGAGGTGGTGATGGTCCAGACGCGCCTCAGGATTTTTGAGGGGCGATAGGGGAATACGTGGTGGATGGGGGGAGTCACGGATTTTTTGTAGTCACGGTGGTCAGGAATAATTCCTTCGCCGTCGCTTAGGAATTTTCCCGACCCGGTGAGGGGATTGGTTAAGCGCTCGCATTGTTGCCGTCGCAACAATGCTCCGCCTAACCATGGTTGTGCGTTCCCACGTGCTCGTGGGAGCCTACGCACAACCCTTCAATCCCTCGCCATCGCTACAAAAATCAACAAAACCGGAACAATGTTCCGGTTTTGCGTTTTTGTGCGCGGTGAGGGGATTGAACCCCCGGCCCTCTTCACGTCAAGAAGATGCTCTACCACTGAGCTAACCGCGCAGATCTATCGTTGCAATATATACCACTTTGAGACGTCTTGCTACTTTCCAAGATTCAAAGACACACCCAGGGTAATACGATCGACATGGTTATTTTGCGAAAATGATGGATAATTGCGCCATGGAGATCTATCGGATAGATCAGGGGTCAGAGGAAGCACTGACGCGTGCCCTCGAAGTGCTTCAAAAAGGGGGTGTCATACTCTACCCGACTGATACTTTGTATGGCCTCGGGGCAGACGCATTTTCCGATGAGGCAGTAAAAAGAGTCCACGTCATCAAGGGGCGCGATGCGCGCCAGCCGATTGCCTGTGTTGTTGCAGATATGGACATGGCTGCCCGCTATGTCGAGGTAAATGACACGGCTCGAAAGCTCGCAGGTAAGTTTCTCCCCGGCGGTCTCACAATGGTGCTCAAAAAAAAGCCTGACCTTGAAAGTGGCATCGCGCGAGGTATGGAAACGATTGGTATTCGAATTCCCGACAACCAGTTTTGTCTCGAGCTCGCGCGTCGTTTTGGGAAGCCCTACACCGCAACAAGTGCCAATCTGACAGGCCTTGATCCGGACGATTCCGTTTCAAAAATTCTTGAGCAGTTCGGAGATTTTGCAGAGTATATCGATTTAAGCATCGACGCGGGAGTTTTACCGAAGAGTTTACCATCAACAGTGGTCAATCTGGTCTCCGGGCATCCAACGATTCTGCGTGAGGGGGTTGTTCCAGCTTTACATATTATGCAATAAGGTTAGAGTATGATTTAATGTACGTATGGCACTTGATATATTTGGAAAAATGGACC
>CAYMRY010000039.1:0-9894 GCA_964393065.1 uncultured Candidatus Saccharibacteria bacterium | reverse complement strand
CGCCACAAATACCAGCTCGCGACTGATGCATGCTGGCGCCACTCAGTTGCGAGTTTTTCCATTTGTTTGTGGGTGGGGATTTTTTTGAGGTTGTAGACTTTTTGGAAACCTTTGCGAATTGCTAAATCGCCCGTGGGTAGAATATCGAGACGAAAGAGGGTAAAAATAAGCAGCATGTGCGCTGTCCAGACTCCAACGCCCTTGATTTGCACCAGCTGATCAGTAATTTCTTGACTCGTCATTTGCTTAAAAGATCTCGGCTTGATAGTTCCATCCTGGAATTTGAGTGCCGCATCGCGCATGTAGGTTACCTTTTGCATCGAGAGACCCGCCGCGCGCAGATTTTGTACGGGTACTTCAAGAAGTAAATCAGGGGTCGGGCCGCTTTTGGGAAACAGTGTGAGAAAGCGCGTGCGAACTGCGGCTGCGGCTTTCGTCGAGATTTGTTGCGAAATGATCGAGCGAAGAATTGCCGTGAAAATCCTATCTTTCCCGTGGTAACGGGAAAAATCAGGCGGTCCGTGCTTTTTTATCAGGGGACCAAATTGGGGGTGTTTTTTGAGAGCTTTAAGCGCGTCGTCCATGCGCGTACCTTACCACGAGCCCGTATTTTCCATAGAAAGCCAGGGTTCCTGAAGGGGAAGTGGTTCGCCTATTTGGAGGAGCTCGATTGAGATACCGTCTGGAGATTTGATGAATGCCATGCGGCCGTCGCGTGGTGGACGATTAATGATGACGCCGAGCTTCTGAAGACGCGCGCAGTAGTCGTAAATGTTTTCTACCGCATAGGCAAGGTGGCCGAAATTGCGCCCGCTAGAATACTGTTCCGGCTCCCAGTTGTGGGTTAGTTCCAGGAGCGGTGCTTTATGCGTTTCACTTTCTGCATCTCCCTGCGCACGCAAAAAGACGTTCGTGTATTTGCCTTTTTCATCATCACGCCTCGAGTATTCGATAAGCCCAAGCTTGGTGCAATAAAAATCAAGTGCTTCATCGAGGTTGCTTACGCGGACCATTGTGTGGAGGTAGTACATAGCGAACCTGTAGTGTGCGTATGTAAAGTATGCATTACTCGGTACTCCACTCAAAGATCGGTGGCAAGTCGAGCGCGGCAAAGATGTTGACGTAATCGTCCGTCCAGAGCGGCGCGATCTCAGGCGGGCTTTGTGTGCCCACGTCAAAAAGCGTCTGTGCGAGTGCAGCAGGATCCTTGGAAAAAAGCACCCATTCAGAGCCGCTCATGCCTTCGCCCTCGCCGGGATCTACGATAATTTTCGCTGCGTACCCAGCCTCTTCACCAATGCGCACCGCGACGGGGCCAAGATTGAGATACCGATTCGAAGTGTGGAGTGCGATGATGCCGTTATCCTGGACGCGTTTTGCATACAATTCAAATGCCTCCTTGGTGAGAAGGTGCGTGGGAATAGCATCATCCGAAAAGGCATCAACAGCGAGGATATCGAAGTCTTTCCCGAGGCCATCGCGACTCTCTTTTTCAAGACGCACACGACCGTCGCCAATTTGGACAGATGCGCCTTCGCAGTTTGAGAGATTCGAAAAGTATGTCCGCGCGAGATGCTCGATGCGGCTATCAATTTCGTAAAAGGTAAAATAATCTCCCGGTTTGCAGTATGCGGCGATGCCACCTGTCCCGAGTCCGATTACTCCTACATTGAGTGGCTTTTTTGCGCTGGAATTGGAGCGCATAAATGCGATTGATCGTCCGATACCGCTTGTTTTTCCATAGTACGTTGCAGGCTCATTGATGCGGGCCTCGTCGAGAAATTGCGAGCCGTGGAGTGTGCCGCCATGGTACATGTGGCGCATCCCTTGCCAATCGGTGATTTTCACAACGCCGTAGAAATTTCGCGTCTTCAAATAGCCGCTTTCGCGGTTTTCGTAGTAATACGACGTACCCAAAAGGATTATGACGCAGAGGAATACGGTGCGGATAGTAGGAAGATACGCGTGATATTCATCGCGAATATAGCGTGTCGCAGGGTAGAGCAGCGTGACGAGCGCAAGGCTAATGCCAATACCGAGCGCAAATTCCCAAATTTTTACAAACAAAACTGGCGCGAGTAGGCTCACTAAGAGCGTGCCGAGCATGCCCCCAAATGCGATCGAGAGATAAAACAAGGGCGAATCATGTTTGCCGGGGCGCAGGCGAAAGAGTTGCGCGTTACAGTAGAGCGACATGAGAAAAAGAAAGGCGAGCGCGCCGCCAAGGCGATAATTGAGATCATAAATTCCTGAATCGAGATAGAAAAAGGCGACTAGTCCTGCTGCAAATGCAAAGACAGCCGTCCAGCCGCCGCCGCCCCATCCACGAAACGCGAGGGTAAAAGAAATGAGATATAGCGATAGAGGCAAAATCCACAAGAAGGGAAATGACACGATTGCTTGCGTGAGTTCTGTTGTGGTCGCAACGAGGAGCGCTGCAGGGAGAGCGCTGAGAAGTATCCACGCGGATCTCATGCGCCAGTTGCTCGCCTGTTTTTCATGGTGCACTTCGACAAGGGTGTGCGAATGATTGCGCAGGAGGTGGAGTGTGCAAAGGCTACAGAGAATCACAAATGCACCAAAAAGGAGGCTAAAGAGCCAACCTTGAGAGAGGAGTGGGAAAAATGGCTCGATGAGAAATGGATACATCGCAAGAGCGAGGAATGAGCCGAAATTAGAAATCGCATACAGCGCGTAGGGCTCTTTTTTCTCGGTGATACTAAACCAGTGTTGCATCAAGGGACCCGTCGTTGCGAGGAGAAAGTAGGGTATGCCAATGACGCCAATGAGTGCGGCAATTACTTGGAAGGACGGCGAGAGGGTGCTCTCGAGCGTCCACTCGAGCGACGGATAGAGCGCGGCGCGCGAAAGTGCGTGGAGAAGAACGAAGAGTGTGCCAAGGGTAAGAAGTGCGCCGTGAATGCGTGCTTGATCACGCGCTGTGCGTTTGGCGAGCCAATAGACGTATGCATAGCCGAGAAAGAGCAGTGTTGTAAAAACGAGGAGGCTCGTTGCCCATACCGCTGTCGAGCCCCCAAACCACGGGAGGAGATACTTTCCAATGATCGGTTGAATCAAAAAGACTAGAAACGCACTGAGGAATAAGGTGCTTGCATACAGCGTGTGCGTCGAGAAAAGTACATTACGCACGCGGGGAAATAAGGTCATGTATCCCTACGATACCATGAAGCTTCATACTTTTGGGGATTGCGCTGAGAACTTAGCACTCAGATAGTTGATTGCTTTTTGGAGAGACCACGAGAGAGCGAGGAAGAAACAAAGGTACAGCGAGAGGGCAAGAGATGCTGGAAGGTGGGTAAAGAATACATCGTAGCGCGACATGAGCGGCCAATGGAGGAGGTATATTTCAAATGAATAAAAGCCAAAAAGTGTAAGAAAACGAAATTCAAATTGCTTGATGCAAAAGAGCGCCACGATGAGAAGTGCGGTCACGATACTCAAGGATTGGGCTATCCAAGGCTCATCTCCTACGCCAGTGTGGAGCGCGAGGTAGCCAATTACAGCTGAAAGCGCAATAAGAAGAACGCTTTGTGTGGCTACGGAGAGGTTGTTAGAGATCTTTGGACGCACATACAGAAGCCAGCCGAGAAGAATTCCAAGCGGGAAGGCGACGAGGTGAATTTCGTACAAGGTGAGCACTTCGGTGATAAATACCGGTTCAAGGTAAACGACGAATCGTGTAAGTCCGTAGATAATGGCTGCGGTAACAAGAGGAAAGCGCGCGTAAAAAAGGATGGGAAAAAGAACGTAGTACGCGAGAATGAGCGTGAAAT
Organism: uncultured Candidatus Saccharibacteria bacterium; assembly: GCA_964393065.1. Classification (GTDB taxonomy): domain Bacteria; phylum Patescibacteriota; class Minisyncoccia; order Phycocordibacterales; family UBA2100; genus UBA10103. Next base: position 6,100 of record CAYMRY010000039.1, on the reverse strand, counting down.
ACCACAGCGGTGAATTGACATCGAGGAAGAGATCAGCGCGCGGAAAAAAACCAAGAAATGAGCTGAGTATATAGAGCGGGCTGTAGGCGCGATCGAGAAGCGCATAGTCCAAGACGAAAAATGCGATGAGAACAATCCAAAAGGGAATCAGGAGCGCAACGAGCTTGCGACGATAAAACTGAACGATTGATTCTTTTTTTGAAAGAGCGCTCAGTGTAAGTCCTAAGCCCGAAAGTAGGAGAAAGAGATCGACGCCAACTCCTGCAAGTGTCGAAATGGGAAAGAGAAATCGATGGTCCGATATCAAGAAGTATCCAACGTGGGAAAAAACGATCGCAAGAAGCGCAAAGCCCTTAATTTCAAGCGTGGTTGTTTTTGAGAGTGTTATTCCGTCGGTGCGTCGTCGTATCGAGAATGCAAGAGCACCAATGAGTGCGATGATGCAAAGGTATGTGTGCAGAACCGGGTCATTGATTGAAAGTATCATAGATGATGTCGGCCCACAGTCTGTACCCAAGCGCGGAAGGGTGAAATGAATCCGCAGCATAGAGCGCGCTGTCGCGCCGCATCAGCTCCTGCGTAGGGGTTGCAATGTCAATATAGGTAACGTTGTACTCTTTCGCAAGCCGCTCAATGATCGCGTTAAATGCGCTCGTTCGGTAATCGAAATAGTAATTATTTGGTGGAAGAAGAAGTGTATTCGAGCCAATATAGGGAATACTGATTGCGTAGATTTTAGCCTTTGTTTCTGAGGTAAGCTTTTCGAGAATGACGCGGTAATTGCGCTCAAACGCGCGGCTGCTTATCTTCCCATGGATGTCGTTGGTGCCGATAAGTACGGTGACGATGTCGGGTCGACTCGCGATCGCTTGCGGAAGATACGTCTCGATAAGACCAATCGTCCGAATGCCGGGGTAGGAATAGGTGTGGAGTGTTACGGGTTGTTTTTTGCCAAGCCATGTGGCGAGAAGATAGGGGTATGATTCTGTATATGATGTGGCGCCGACGCCGGAGGTAAGGCTGTCTCCGAGTGCCGCATAGACGACACGTGCATCACTCGAAGATTCAGATTCGGGGAGTGCATATGCGGATGCAATTTCGGGAAAGCGTAACTGCGCGCTCCCTATGTGGCGATAGATGTAACCGTGCGAGAGAAAAAGATATCCGCACGCAATGAGCACGAATACCGACGGAAGAAGATATTTCTTCATGCACAAAGTATATCAGTCTACTCCATTGCTTTTGGTTCTCGCCATTCAGAATAGATGATGCCCGCTGTTACGTTTTCAAATACAAGCCGGATGTAAGGGATGATGGTATCGGGTAATGCATCCTTGGGAAACCAGTTGAGATCGTCACATTTATCCGGCTCGAGATTCTGCGGTTCGCCTTCCCATGTATCGCACGCAAGGTGAAGGTCAAAGTATTCTCGCCCTGAAATGCGGTGCTGCACATGAATCACGCGCAAATCTTCCGGTCGAATGACAATGCCCGCTTCTTCTTTCGCTTCACGTGCCATTGCTTCGAATGCAGTCTCATTTCCGTCGATATGTCCCGCGACGAGCCCATACTGCCCGTCTTTCCAGCCGGTATTGCATCGGCGCAAGAGAAGTGTCGTGTTCCCGCGCCTGAGGTGCAAATTGACTGACGCGTAAAACTGGAATTTCGCCATACTACGGTTGTTTCAATACGTCCTTCTTATAATGCTTCAAATACGCAACGATGATAAACGAAATGATAACAAGCAAAAACCACGACGTGATTTTGTTGGTGGAGACGACATTCCACACGTGGACTTGATCGGGGTATTTCCATGCGCCATAGAACGTCGAAATATTTTCCGCGACCCAGATGAAAAAAGCGATAAGACAGAACGCGAGCGCAAGCGGCATCGAGCGCTCTTTATTTGTCACCGTAAAAAGTACCGTGGTGCGTGCAAATAAAAGGAAGACCGCAGGAATGAGAATAAGTCTCAGATCAGCTATGAAGTGATTCGTAAAGAAGTTGAGATAAATGAGTGCAGAGAGGATAAGCATTGCAACGTACTGTGGCGGCTCTTTGATGCGGAGATTGAAAATGCGCCACGCCTGAGCAATATAGCTTCCGACCGCTGCGTACATAAAACCGGCAAAGAGAGGGACGGTTCCGATCTTAAAAAAAGCATCCTCAGGATAACTCCACGAACCAACCGCCGGATGTGTTTTGAACAACTCGAGAGCGGTTCCTATGCCATGGAACACAAATATGGTTTTCACTTCATCCCACGTCTCGACTTTGATGAGAAGGAGGATGAGTTGCAAAGCGAGAGCTGAAATAAAGAGAAAATCGTAGCGCGCAAATCCGAATAACGGGATCTTGTGAGAGAGAAAAAGAAGTACAAAAAACGATCCAGCGAAGATACATGCACGCGCTTGTTTGAGCCCAAAGACGACGAGTTCTATCAGGTATGCACGAAAAGCGGCGTGTTGCATACATCAGGCGGAGGCTATTTCGTATAAGGTGAATCTTGCAAGTAAAGGGGAATAAGTGTGCCACCGGTAAGATAAAAGCCGAGCTCACCCACTCCTTGAATTGGTGGGGGGCAATCTTCCGCGGGGTGTGCGCAGGCGTAATGAATGACGGAACCAAAGTAGCGAACACCGAGGTAGAGTCCCATGATAATAATCACAAAAGCAAGAATCTTGAGTACGCGCATACGATTATGGGGTAAATTCGAGTAAATCTCCTGGCTGGCAGTCGAGTGCTTTGCAAATTGCCTCGAGCGTCGAAAAGCGGATGGCTCGTGCTTTTCCGTTCTTGAGTATTGAGACGTTGGCCATCGTGATACCGACTTTTTCTGTGAGAGTGGTCACGCTCATCTTGCGCTTAGCGAGCATAACGTCGAGGTTGATGGTAATTGCCATAGTTATATAGTGAGTTCGTTCTCCGATTTCATTTCGATGGCTACCTGAAGAAGTTTTTCAAGGACTGCCGCAAAGACGCCGGTCACGAGTGGTGCAAAAATGAAAATGAGTCCGACGAGTACCACGCCGGGCGCGTCATCTTTGTGTGCGATAGATATAATGAGAGGCATAGCTCCCGCATAGAGTACGCTTATCCCAAATGCACAGTACTTGATCGTGCGTATCGCGCGCACGGATTCCTTTGAGAATGCCGTATTTTTTTCAATGTATCGCAAGAGTTGCACGCCCTGGAAAAGGGCAAAGAAAAAAGGAAGCGCACTAAGGAGCATCACTAGCAGCATAGGGAGAAACACCCCCGCATTTCCGGAGACACTTACGCCGACGATAATGACGCACACACCAAGTACGGCGAGACCCAGAAGATAAATCACGGTTTTTAAAAAGAGGGTTGGGCTTTTGTGCATAGGTATAGAGCGATACTAATACCCCGACGGTAATCTAGTATTTATCGTTTGTCAATATATTGTTATCGTTAATATTATTGACATATGGCATGCGTGTAGTATGGTTTGCAAAGATTGATCCGGTAGAACGGAGAGCCGACATGTCATTGAAAGACATCCCCGACGTAACTCTGACGCGCCCAAGGCACGTCTTGAAGTACGTACTAGTGACCTTGCAGGAAACGAGCGATCCGGATAGTGCTCAAAAGACCATGCTCTACGGCGACCTCGTTCTCCGCCATAGACACATTGTTGATTTTCTGAGCAAAGTTTGCAAACTCAACATAGTGAAAACTCACGGCGGAGGGTTTATCAAAATCGATGTGGGCCAAATGCATGTCTACCTTTGGGATCACGGTGGAGACTACGGATTTGTCGATTGTGCGATCGCTATTCCTCTGCTCCGGAGGGCCTATCCGGAGTATGAGATTGTCGAAAAAGCGCCCCCAGACCACGATACGACCAACGACATCTGAGAACCGATGATTTTCTCAACAAGGGCGCGCCGACCCAATCGGCGCGCCTTTTAATTTTTCCCGTCGATTTGAAGGTTCAAAGGATCTATCGAGAGCTACGTCTCGTTACGTGCAAACTGTCCGGTGTCGCGGGATTTGTTATAGAGATATACGAAGAGAGTGGTGCAGACGACGCAATAGAAGATATTTTGAATAAAGGCTACCCCAAACAGATTCCACGCGATGGCTCCGTCATTAAAAAGCGCAAAGCGTGCGGCTTCAAAGGTGTACGTGGCGGGGAAAAGCTTGGCAAACATTTGCAGTGCAACCGGCATTACCTCGAGTGGGTAAAAGGCAGCGGAAAGCGGCTGAAAGAACGACACCGTTGCCCACGCGGCAGCTTGAATACGCGTTCCGTAGCGGAAAATGAGTCCAAGAAGGGCAATCCCCAGGGCATATGCAAAGAGGACGAAATTCAGGAAGATGAGTGCAAGCGCAGGTAAGCCTATGGAGAGGAGATTGAAATCGAATGCGAAAATCGACAGTGTCGCTGAAAGAGCCACAACAACAAGTGCTTTAATGATACCGGAGAGGGTGTGGGCAACGATGTACTCCGAAAGTTGCATCGGCGCAATAAAAAGATTGCTCAAATTGCGCGACCAAATGTTCCACAAACTCCCGAGAGTCACCGAATACTGGACGATCCAGATAATCATCCACAGGAGCATGCCGAGGAGCACCAGCTTCCCCGTCATCGGATTTTCGCCAGCGAGATACACCGAGAGAAAACCAAATACGATGATATTCGCGAAAGGGAAAATAAAGATATCGGCAAACACCTCTCCTGAGCGATAGGTAATGAAGAGTTCTTGAGAAAGGATTGCCTTAATGCGTCGGAGGTTCATAGGATTATTGTGTTGGCTTTTCTTTGCGTGCGATTTGGAGAAATACATCTTCGAGCGTTGGTTTGCGTATCTCGATGTCTTCAATCCAAATACCAGTTTTACTCATGTCGAAAAGAAGACCAGGGATGTCGCGCTCATGCGAGCGCACTTCAATCGTATGAGTACCAAGAAAAGTAGCGTCCAACTGCTTTTCACGAACGAGCGCCTCGAGCGCCTCGTTCTTCGCGTCGAAGACAACGCGAAGGGTTGCTGCAGAAACTCGCTTAGTGAGGTTTTGCGGGGTGTCTTGCGCGACGATCTTACCGTGGTCGAGAAAAATAACTTCGTCGCAGATGCGTGTGATCTCATTCATGTTGTGGCTCGTGTAGAGAATTGCGAGATTGCGCTCCTTACGAAGGCGTTCAATAAGCGTGAGGGTTTTATCTGCGATATCAGGGTCGAGGGAGGCTGTGGGTTCATCCATAAGGAGGAGTTCCGGATCGTTGAGAAGCGATTTTACGAGGTTGATGCGCGTTTTTTGACCGGAAGAAAGGTCTTTGTAGAGTTTGCTTGCAAGGTCAGTGGCCTCGAGTTGTTCAAGAAGCGAGGAGATTTTCGCGCGCGAGTTTTCGACTTGATAGAGCTCTGCAAAAACAAAAAGATTTTCCCACACCGAAATACGTCCCATCAGCGTATTAAATGCCGACGTCATGTTGATGCGCTGCAGGCATGCTTCACGATCTACCGCAAAATCAGTATCGAAGTACTTAATTGAGCCTCCGTTTTGGAGCGTAATTCCGGAGAGGATCTGGATCGTTGTCGTCTTTCCTGCGCCATTAGGGCCAAGGAATCCCACGATCTTCCCGCGGGGGACTGAAAAGGAGATACCATCTACGGCTTTAAAGGAGCCGTAGTTTTTGGTGAGGTTGTTCACTTCGAGAATCGTGTCCGACATTCAGGGATTGTAGCAAAAAATGCATTCACTTGCTTCCAGCTACATGGTCGACTATTTTTTTTGAAGTGTACTTCTTTTGCATATCGCGTACCGATTTTTCGATGAGGGTAGTGAGAGTCGGCAAGTGAATGTCGGAGAGTTTGTTGATGTAGAGGCACGAGCCGCCTGAAATTTTATGTTTGCCAAGCTTTGAAAGAAGCGGTGTGTACTCTCTGAATCCCGGCATGATATAGACGGTGATGTTCGCTTTGCGTGGAGAAAAAGCGGTAAGTGGCCAATCGCCCTCTTGCGTAGAACGATCTGATTTGTAGTGGTACGTGCCAAAACCAACCATATTGTTGTTCCAAAAAGTGGGCTTCATGCCGGTCGCTTTTTTGAAAATTGCGAGAAGTTCCTTCGC
>CAYMRY010000038.1:0-10143 GCA_964393065.1 uncultured Candidatus Saccharibacteria bacterium | reverse complement strand
GCACCCACAATCCCCACAAACACCATGGTCATGAGTGCGGATCCAACTACCACATCCAAAAGTGTCGCTCCACGTTCCCCTGCGCGGCTCTGCATACATCTATTGTAGCGTGCTCAGCGCACTCAGTACCGAGTATTCAACACACAACTCGCTCACGTTGTTTCTCAATACTTAAATCGTATCTGACAACTGGTAGATAGGCGAGATCATCGCAACTGCAAAGAAGCCAACCGCGCCACCGATCGCCACCATTAAAAAAGGCTCGATAATGGTCGACATATCTTTCGTTTTGCGATCAACTTCATCCTCATAAAAAATAGCGAGTTTTTTCATCATCTCCGTTAGTTGCCCTGTTTCCTCACCAACCGAAATCATCTCTCCCACAAACGCCGGGTATAAATGTTCTGCGCGTACAAACGCAGCCGAAAGCGCCTCCCCCTTTGACACGCCGTCGCGCGCCTCGCGTATCACCACTTTAAAGTAACTATTCTGAACTACATCACCCACAATCTCGAGCGATGTAATGACATCAACACCAGAAGAAAGGAGAGACGCAAGTGTGCGCGCGGTTCGTGCGGCGTTTACTTCTTTAACAATGACACCAATGATTGGCATGTGGAGAAATACGTAATCAAATATTTTTCCACCCGCTTCCGTCTTAACCGCAGCATAGATACTTCCGATACAAAGAACAACAAGTGCGAGTGCAAGAAAGGTATATTGCACGAGAAAATCCGAAACCGCGATGATCGCACGCGTCGAGCCCGGCAGCTCTGCGCCCATCTCCTCAAACGTCTGCGCCAGCGTCGGTACCACATTCATCATCATGAACGCCCCGATGCCAATGATCGCAATGACAATGATCATAGGGTAGAGCATTGCACCGCGAATTTTTTTCTTCAGCGTATACATACGCTCCATCTGTTCAGCAACCACCGTGAGTGACTGTGGCAACTGCCCGCCTTCTTCTCCGGCGCGTGTCATTGCCACAAAAAGTTTTGGAAAGACGTTCGGAAATTTTGAAAATGCCGAATGCAGTGTTTCGCCGCGCCGCACTGATCCGGCAAGCTCGGCGACGACTGTTCGTAGTTTTGCATTTTTTGTTTCGCGTTCAATCACCGCAAGCGCACGAGCGAGCGAGAGCCCCGCGGAGAGCATCGCACCAAGATTGCGCGCGAACAGAATATTTTCGTACTCCGGCACAGAGCCAATGCGCGCATTCCAATAGGCAAGACTCCACGGTTTGTCACCATGATCTTCTGAGAGCGCGAGAATCTTTCCGCCTTCGCGCCGCACGATTTCAAAAAGTTCAAATCGATCGCGCGCTATCGCTGCGCCTTTGTATACTTCCCCATCACTTTTTTCTGCAGTGTAGGTAAACTTTGCCACACGTTCAGTATACGATACAAAAGCATCACGATATGCACGACGACGCCTATCGTGTGAAAACTACTCCGTTATTACTCTGAGCACTTCTTCAATTGTGGTGACCCCTTGGGATGCTTTAAAAATGCCATCTTCGATCATGGCGAGCATTCCTTCTTGACGCGCCTGTTTCTCAATATCATCTGCCGTTGCATTTTTCATGACAAGCTCTTTGATGGTTGAAGTCATCGGAAGTACTTCATAAATTCCACGGCGTCCCTGATACCCCTGCGGACACTCTGGCGTTTCACTTGGACGATAAAAAGGAATCGTTTTCCAGGTTGCGTTGTCGGCGACCATTTTTTCTTCTTTCAGTGCTTTCAGTACAACCCCCGCATCAAGAGTATTTTCAAGTTGTGTTTGCTCATCTCGCGAGAGCTCATATTTTTCACGCGAAGGACAGAGCATGCGCACGAGTCTCTGACCGATCACCACGCGAATAGTTGAAACGAGGAGAAACGGTTCGATGCCCATATCAAGAAGTCGTGGAATGGCGCCCGCAGCGGAATTCGTGTGTAACGTTGAGAGCACCAAGTGTCCGGTGAGAGCGGCGTTGATCGCGAGGGATGCTGTTTCTTTGTCACGAATCTCTCCCACCATAATGATGTCCGGATCTTGGCGCACCAGCGCACGAAGGCCATTTGCGAATGTGAAACCAATATCAGGCCGCACTTGAGTTTGATTAATGCGCTTCATTTGATATTCGATCGGATCCTCGACAGTCGAAATATTTACATCCGGTGTATTGAGTAAATCGAGGAGCGTGTAGAGTGTTGTCGATTTACCAGCACCAGTGGGGCCGGTCGTAAGAATGAGCCCCGTTGTTTGTTTCATGGCATTGTGCATCCGCTCAAGCGCAGCACCATGGAAGCCAAGCGCCTCGAGTGTGAAACCAGAGATATTATCCCTGAGGAGTCGCATCACAATCTTCTCGCCAAAGTACGTCGGAAGAATTGAAACACGAAATGAGATCTTCTCTCCCGTTGCCTCGACACCAAAGCGCCCATCTTGAGGAAGACGTTTTTCGTCGAGTCGCATATTTCCCAATACTTTTATGCGCGCGGTGATTGCCGCTGCAGCAGCCTTGGGTAATTCCATCGCATCATGTAACAGACCGTCGATGCGGTACCGAATCAAGACATGGTCCTCGAGTGGTTCAATGTGAATGTCGGAAGCATTCTGAGCATTTGCATGACGCAAAAGTGTGTCGACGATACGCACGGCCGAAACACCGCCGGCCATTTGTCGCAGGTCTTCTTCCTTACCATCAGCCGGAGTTGCCTGGAGTGCATCGGTCTCTCGTTTTATGACGTCCCCGAGTGTGTCTTTAAGTCCGCGCTGATATTGCTTGAGCGCTGCCTTAATTGATGCCGCATCCGTTAAGCGCGGCAATATTTTAAGATGTGTCTTCTTCTTTATGAAATCGATTGCCGCAAGATCATCAGTATCAAGCATCGCAACTTCGAGTTCATCATCACGATGATTAAAAGCGATAATTGAATTGGTGCGCGCGACCGGCTCCGGAATAAGTGAAAGTGTTTCAAATGGAATTTGTTGACCGGAAAGTGAAATAAAAGGAATGCCCAAAATATACGCATAGGTGCGGCGCAACTCATCCTCGCCAATTGCGTTCTTGCCAATCAAAATATCTCCAATTGGTTTCCCTCGTTCTTTTGCTTCCTGCTCAGCCGCATCGAAATCCTTGTTTGAAACAAGTCCAGCATCGGCGAGAAATGTTTTGAGGTGGGTATCCGAAATATACATAACTGTGCGTCACACAAAATAATCAACCACATCATGAGGACGATTCCCTTTCGTCATACGCACTGAAAGTATACCATCCCTAGGTGATCGAAAAACGTTTCCAAATCGTTCTCAGAATCCACAACACAAGAAAAATCAGAACGAGATAGAAGGCATAGATATTGCTAAAGAGTTGTACAAGGAGCCGGTACGCCTGTATCGTGACACCCTCCAGTATCCCACTCGCATCAGCGAATTGTTCTGAAAGGGGAAGCATTTTCTTTTCCGCAATATCGTCAATCGAAGGAAGTTTCTGGACCGCGGCAATTTTATCCGCACGCTTCTTTTCAGCTTCCTGTAGTTTCATATCAAAATATTCCGCTCCGTTTAAACGAAAACTTTCTGTTGAACGCAGAAGCGCGTTATGTGTTGAGGAGGCAATGGTGCGCGCCTGTTCGATCAAGCCATCGGTGGTTGTTGCGACCCCCGCGACCTCTGGCGTGCGCTGCACGCTATCTGAAACTTTTGGATTCGTACCATTCTTTTTTTCATCGGTGTCCGTAATGCCATCATTATCATCGTCACCATCTTCGCTATCAGCCACTCGATCGCGATCAGTGTCAGCCCGCACAATCACCACCTCTTTTGACTGCACACTCGAGAGCTCCGTCGCGGTGTGTGCAGCTTGTTCTCCCACACTCACCTGAGATATATGTGCAGAAATATTGTGTGACCCAGGATTGGGAACCCACGAAACAGACACTACCGCGCCGCTTTCGGTGGAAGGAAGTGAAAACGGCGCCGAACTAATAGTGCTCGTACCGGACTTAAAAGTGACAACACCGTCGACGCGCTCAGATTTTTTTTTCATGACTACCGTCGAGATCATCACCGACTCACCTTCCAGAACATGTGTTGAAGAAAGCCATAACGGCGCCGCCGCAAATGAAACGACGGTGTCAGCGTGCACGAGACACGCAGTACAAAACACAACACCAAACGAAATACCAAAGAGACACATATTTTTCAAAAGCTCCATGCGTACATTGTAGCTGATCAAGCGCAGCGCTTGAGATGGCGTGTGGATGTCGTTGCGGACGCGAAAACTATAGAACACCTTGCCCCTTGACAGCGTCCTTGAAATTCGTATACTTCCTCTACAGCTGCATACAGCGATGTATTCAGTCCGGCCGAAAGCCGGACTCATTTAATAAAAGGCTGTTAGAAACTACAAGAAACATACAACTATATATGGCACTCTTTGACCTCAAGACCCTCAACGCGGCACTCGATGAATTGCAGGCGGAAAAAGGCATCTCACGCGACTCCGTCGTCGAGGCTATCGCAACAGCTCTCGCAGCTGCCTATCGTCGTGAATACGGAAAGCGCGGACAAATCATTCGTGCCACCTTTAACCCTGAAACGGGAGATTTGGAATTTCGCCAGGCAAAGATCGTTGTCGATGAGACACTGGTGCGCAAGGAAGACGAAGAGGCAACAAGCGATGAAGATCATCGCTCCCGATTCAACCCGGAGCAGCACATCATGATCGAGGACGCACGCCGCATCAAGAAGGATGCTGCTCTCGACGAGGAAATTTCCTTCCCTCTTGAAACACGTGAAGAGTTCGGCCGCATCGCAGCCCAGGCAGCGAAGCAGGTCATCATGCAGAAGATACGCGAAGCAGAACGTGCCTCGATTATTTCTGAATACGGCGAGCGTGAGGGCGAGATCGTCACAGGGCATGTACAACGATTCGAGCGCGGCAGTCTCTATATTGATCTTGGCCGCGCTACCGCGGTTCTTCCCTACGACGAACAGATTCCGGGCGAGCGATATCGCCAGGGAGAGCGCGTGCGAGCCCTCCTTCTTCGCGTCGATGAAGGCGTTCGCGGTACCTTTATCCGCCTCTCCCGTTCCCACCCTCGCTTCCTCACCAAGCTTTTTGAAGCTGAGGTACCAGAGCTCGCAAACCAGGTACTCGAGGTAAAAGGTGTGGTGCGCGAGCCGGGTAGCCGCGCAAAGGTCGCTATTCATTCTAATGATGAGCACGTCGACCCGGTAGGAGCGCTCGTAGGACAGCGCGGTGTGCGTGTTGCCGTTGTCACCTCCGAACTTGGCGGCGAAAAGATCGATGTAGTTGAATGGTCGGCAAATCCGGCAGAATTTGTGAAGGAAGCACTCAAGCCTGCGCAGATTATGGATATCGAACTCATCGAGGATGAAAACCGCGCAATCGTACAGGTAGCTGAAGATCAGCAATCCCTCGCGATCGGCCGCGGCGGTCAAAATGTCCGTCTCGCAGCACGCCTCACCGGCTGGAAGATTGATATTCGCTCAGCAGGCGGCGCAAAGCCGGAAGAAATCGAAAAGGCTATTGAAGCTGAAGTTGAGACGCCTACTACAGAGGAAACCATCACCGAAGCCTTGCCAACCGAGACCGCGGTAGAAGAGAACAAAGAGTGACTCAAGTAAAAAAGTTTCAACGCGAGCCGCGATAGCGGCCCGCGTTGATCATTGATGCTTTCTTCGATACAACCAGTTATTGATTTGTTTATAAATCCATCCCCCAGCAAACAAGCCGATGATAACAGATGCCAGAAAAGCGATAAACGTGACGACAAGCATTGTCATGACGCCAATGTGCGCATAGATGTCGGCAGCGAGAGTGTATGCACTTTCCAATCTAAAAGCATCTATACTCCATGAAAAGGCGAGCAAGCCGCCGATCATGAAGACCAGCATCCCCAACATCTTCTTAAGACCCCTAACCCATGGGTCTCTCTCAATAAACGCGCCCGCAACAATCCCGACAACTAACGCTGGTCCGAACGCGATAATGAGATGTTTGATCCACATCAGTACGTTTGTCATACTGGTTTCTCCTCGTTTGGCACTACCGCGACAACTTAAACACGCGAACACGCGTATTGTCAATCGAAAATTTTCCCGCTACACTCCGCACATACCCTAATCATTCATCTATATGAACCTGTGGCACGATGTCCCGCTTGGCGAAGACGCTCCTAACGAAATCAACGTCATAATAGAAATACCAAAAGGGTCAAACAATAAATATGAAATAGATAAAGAGACGGGTCTTATCAAGCTTGATCGCGCCAACTACTCGGCGGCAGCCTTCCCGTATGATTATGGTTTCGCACCTCGAACTCTTTGGGAAGATGGGGATGCGCTTGATGTGATCGTACTCACTACCTACCCACTGCAGACCGGAATTCTCGTAAGCGTTCGTCCGGTCGCCGTTATGGATATGGTTGATACGGGCGAAAGTGATTTTAAGATCATTGCGGTACCAACAGAAGACAAACGCTGGGAAGACGTTCAAGATTTAGGCGATGTCAATAAACATTCTCTCAAAGAGTTCCAGCACTTCATGGAGACCTACAAAGCCCTAAAGGGAAAGCCGTCACCCGTTGAAATCAAAGGAGTCTATGGAAAAAAAGAGGCTATAGCAGCTATTGAGAAATCCGTAGCGCTCTATAAGGACAAGTTTGCGAAGTAGAATCCAGAGACTTTTTCTTGGTTACGACTTAGTTATACACAGGAGTGCATGAGGAACGGTCTCAGGTCGGCCTTATGCTATAGCTATATGTCACACACAATTACGATTCGATTAGTAGCACTCAGTGTCCTCCTCTGCGCAGCTCCGGTATTTGCCGAAGAAACAACGACAATCGAGGCAGACGCGAATTTAGAAACCACAGCATCCCCGATGGCACCTCTTGAGACTCTTCCCACGCCGGGAACGGTACCTCCGGGCAAAATGCCGATGCGCCCACTTGATGCTATCAAAGCAAAAGCACAACAAATTAAAAACAATGCGATAGACGCGAAGAAGGACTTGAAAGTAGAGACAAAGGCTCAGCTCAAGATGGCTCCCCCGGGAGAGAAACGCGAGGTCTTACAAAACGCCTTTCAGGAACGTAAGGACATCGCCAAAGAGCGCTTCGCCTCGACAACTCAGCTCGCACGTGGTGTTAAGGCGCTTGTAAAGATGCATGGAGGAGAGATTAGGAACCGCTTCCGACTTGCCATCAATCATATGAACAATCTTCTCGGTCGCGTCGGAACGAGACTTGAAAAGATGACCGAAAACGGAATCGATACAAGCTCGGTTACAGAGCTCAAAGCTGAAGCCGATCTTGCCGTAGATACAGCGGAGGCGAATGTGCTTGCCATCGGAACGTATATCGAAAGTGTAAGCGATTCGAACGATCGCGCTACGGTAAAGAGCGAACTCCAAGTAAAGATAAAGACAGCACAAGATTCTATTAAAAAAGCTCAGGAAGCGGTCAAAAAAGTAGTTCGTGCACTCGTAGAGCTTGCAAAAAATAACAAGGCCAAGGTCGATGCCTCTGCTGCAACTGAAACTTCTATCTAATATTAGTACGCTATACTAGTTACATCTATGGATCCTCTCAAACAAGACAATCCACTCGCAACCCCTCAGATGCCAAGCCCGGTACAGGAGGTACATAAATCCTCAATTGGACCAGTCGCCGGTGCGATCATCATCATCCTACTCCTCGTCGCTGGCGGTCTCTACTTCTGGGGTGCGGAACTCAATAAACAATCCAACAACCCGCCGCCCTTTATCCCCTCCAACGATACATCAATGAATTCTGATGCTTCGATGACACCAGAGGAAGGTGTTGTTGTCACAAGCGACGCAAGCGTAGGCCTTCCGCCTCAGAGCTCGTCGGATGATATTTCATCGATCGAGGCAGATGCCGCTGCCATGGACTTGGGGGCGCTCGATAGCGCAAACAGCGCTGAGTTAAACAATATATAGACCCACCGATAGGCCGCCGGTCGCTGAGTAGCGGCCGGCGGCTTTTCAATGTACATTTGGCTTCTATGTCACAAACAACAACCCCAACAACGACCCTCGTGCGCGACGAAAAGGCCTGGGAGGTAGAAATTAAAGGCTCTATTCCAGGGGAATCCCTCACCGAACACCGCTTACATGTCATTAAGGAGATACAAAAAGACGCAAAGCTCGATGGCTTTCGTCCGGGTAAGGCACCTGAGGAGGCAATCGTACGCGCAGTCGGCGAGGCTGAAATTGTGCGCCGCACGATCGAGCACACGATTCAGCATGAACTCCCCGAAATGATTGCGCGTGAAAAGGTCAACATTGTAAGTGCACCGAGAGTTACCGTGGAGTCCTCCCCAAAATCACTCCCCACTTCGGAGCCAATTGTCTTTACCGCAAGGGCTCCTATGGCGCCAGAAATTATCCTCCCCGACTACAAGGACATCGCAAAGCAGCACAACAAAAAGGATATAGTCGTCGAAGTCACCGATGATGAGCATGCGGCAACGATGACGCATCTCAAGCGTGAGCGCGCTCGTGTCACCAAAGTGGAACTCGGTGTAACACCACAAGAGGCCGCCGAACAGGCACAGTCGATGGAAGAAAAGGACCTGCCTGATTTGGACGACGAATTCGTAAAATCGCTCGGTTACGAGAGTCTCGAGAAATTCACCGACACCGTACGCTCCAACATCAAGACCGAAAAAGAGATGCGCGAAATAGAAAAGCGCCGCGCGGGGCTTCTTGATGAGCTTATAGAGAAATCGAAAGTCTCCTACCCTTCTATCCTTCTTGAATACGAACTCGATGAAATGGAATCTCGCTTGCAGCAGGATTTAGACCAGATGCGCGTCACGATGGAGCGCTATCTCACTGAAACGAAGAAAACTCGCGAGTCACTTCGCGAAGAATGGAAGCCAGCAGCGGATAAGCGTGCAAAGATGCGTCTCATCCTCTCGCACATTGCGCTCGCTGAAAAAATCGAAGCCGATCCGGTACGTTTCGAGAAAGAATTTGCAAACGCGAAGAAACACTACCCCCAGGCAGACGACCATGGCCTCAGCGCCCACATCACCCACGCCCTGCGCAATGAAGCTGTGATTGCATTTCTCGAGGGACAAAAGTAAGTGATTTTTGCTATACTATTCATCATGAAAGGTGCACCGCCTACATTTCTTCAACCATTCCTTTGGTCGTACAACCTGGAGAAAATGGACATTGAGAGCGACAAAAACGTGATTATAAAAAATATTCTCGACTACGGAACCGCCAAAGCAACAGACTGGCTCTATACGGTATACAATGATTCTGAAATCCAAGCTGCTATTCAAGCAAGCACCTCGAGTGACTGGAGTAAAAAATCCCTCGCGCTTTGGCAATTGGTTTACAACGTGCAGCCTCGCCGTGAAGGTCGCTTCGACTAACTATGCACCTCGAAATTCTTGACGATAAGCGCCGCGCCCTGCTGCCACTTTTTTCCGCACTCAAGTCTCGTTACTATCTAGCGGGCGGTACTGCACTCGCGCTCCAGATTGGACATCGCGATAGCATCGATTTCGATTTCTTCTCTCCGACAAGCTTTGATACATCAATACTTTTTACTGAATGCGAACAGATATTCACCGGTTACACACTCACTAAAACACAGGATGAGCGCGATACACTTTCGTTTCTCATCGACAATACAGTTTCCGTTAGTTTTTTGGGATACCCGTATCCGCTTGTAGAATCGCTCGTCGAGGCCAAGGAGTTCAATCTTGCCTCGCTAACCGACATTGGTTGTATGAAATTTGGAGCCTTAAGCAGCCGCTCTGTATTGAAAGATTATGTCGACATATTCTTTATTCTTAAATCCCTTTCTCTTCGAAGCCTTCTTGATGCGGCGGCAAATAAACTGCCGACGCTCGATCGAAACCTCATCCTCAAAAGTCTTGTTTATTTTGACGATGTAACTAAAGAACAGATCCGCTTTATGCCCGGTTTTGAAATCTCGTTTGCCGAGATTCAACTTTTTCTCCAAAAGACAGTTGCAGCTGAAGTGAAATCTGTATAGAAAAACCCCGCACAAACCACGCGCGGGGTTCACATGGCGCGGCGAGCTATCGCTCGCCGCGCCCACCTTCACATCCACCGCCACT
>CAYMRY010000037.1:0-10150 GCA_964393065.1 uncultured Candidatus Saccharibacteria bacterium | reverse complement strand
GCGGATGGGGTTAACATAAATATGAATAACCGCGAACATGCAGGACAAGTTGTCGATCACATCCACGTCCATATTATTCCCCGCTTCAAGGGAGATGGTCTTACGCATTTCCCGCACCACATCCGTTCCGAAAATGAGGGAGAGCCTGTTGCCGAAAAGATTCGCGCAGCGCTCAGTCAGTGATCCTCCTCACGTTTCTCGCACAAAATCCGCGCCAGAGGCGCGGATTTCTGTGAGGACGAACGATTTCATTCTGTTGCAATACTGACACCCGCACATCCTGATGCGTAGATGGCGCGCAACACTTCATCAATTGACGGCTCGACGGTTACATACGACGCCCCGCTCTTGAGCGTCAAATTGACGGTAAGTGAGTGCGCCTGCGTTACGGAAGATACTTTGCAGGTATTAATGTAATTGAGTGCCGTTGTCCACGAAATCATATCCGCCGACACATTTCCCTTACACTCCCCCTCTGCAATAAAGCTTGCCCCTGCAGCTTTCATCATACAGCGATTGCCATAGGTCTGAGGACCCGGAGTTGCAACCATGCAGGCCGGAATTGAATGGCGACATGCAGGTTCTGGCGGCTGCCCACACACCGGGGCGTATTCCATCGTGCATGCAACAGGCTCAGAGCCAACTTTCACGCTTGTCGTCGCCTTCGCGCTCTTGCCCGCATTATCGCGCACAACGATTGTAACGGTATAACTCCCCGCCGTTGAGTATGTGTGGGTGAGCGAAGTGGTTTGCGAAATTGCACGAGCAGCTACCGTGCTCGCATCGGACGATGCATAAATATGCTCATCACCCCACCAGATCTCATACGTGAGCGCTCCTCCTTCCTTATCCGAGGCCTGAATGGACCACGTCCCCACCTCATTCACTGAAAGCTGAGTCGGTCCGGAAAATTTCGAGATCGACGGCGCCGCGTTTTGCTCATCACCAAAGCGTGCTGTGCAATAGGGTTTTGCCAATGCTTCATTAATACACGCCTTGAGGGTGCACATCCCAGGACCGCCCGGGGTACTTCGTGCACAACTATTACATCCGTCAAACCAACTTTTGCACTGCGGATCGTCGGCGGGGTTTCCAGTTCTGCATGCACCTTCAGAGAGTAACTCCGCCCCATCTGCTTTCATCGTACACACATTGCCGTACGTGGTCGGAATCGGTTCACAGGGTGTCGTGATACAGACAATCGGCTTTGCTCCACATACGGGCTTATATTCTTTCGTGCACGCGAATGAGCCCACACGAATCTGCACTTTGCCGATAATCGTCGTAGAGATCGGCGCCATGCAGCCCGCCGCCCCTGAGCACGGATCATCGATCTTGCTCAGCGTCGCTGTGTAGACGCCGTCTTTCGAATACGTATGCGTATTTATACCCGGAGCAGTGCATGCATCTGCCGGCGCAAGACAGTTTGTTGCGCTTTCTGAGGAACCATCACCAAAGTCGATGACGTACCGTTCTGAGGCACTATGGAATCCGCTGATCCAACTCGAAAACGAAACTGAAAGTGGCGCACTTCCCTGTCGTGGACTGGCGGAAAATCTCTGCCCAGGAATTTCCGCTATTCCTTTACACCATTCCATGAGTCGTGCTCGAGAGCGCGGCCCGAAGATACCAACATTCGGTAGCCCCTCCCTTTCTTGCCACAGACGCACAGCCTGCTCGGTCAAAGGACCAAAAAACCCCGTGGCAGACGAAGGGAACAAACCTTCTCCTGAGAGGTATTCCTGCATGGCACGCACTTCTTCCCCACGAGAACCGCGCGCAAGATCGCGCGCAAGCACTGCACAAATACGATGACGATTAAGATCACCACTCCCAATTTCTTCGACTTGTTGTTCGCGCAAACGGGTAATTTGTGCCGTGAGTTCTTGAATTTGAGCAAGAAGAGCTTGTATTCGCGCCTCAAGTGACATGGTGCTTTGCGCATACACAGGGATTGCAACGCTTCCGAGCGCTCCCGCTGAGACAATAGAGAGGGCAATAATAAAATTACGCATCATAAAAATTACTATTAGTATTAAACTGAGTACATCGTATCATCTGCATACCCTCTCTGACGTTCTGACCCCCTCTTTCTGTCAGTAGTGTTATATCGGCCAATTCTGCATGGGTGCTGCCTGACAAACGCCATTTTGCTTTGGTGCACAGGCGCGGCCGTCCGAGCCGAATCCATATTCACACGGCGTCGGGTTACTGCAGATCGTTGTCGTTGTGGCTCCTGCTGTAAATACACCCCAATCAACCCAGTTCGTATAACTACACATAAGCGAAATCTTGCTGTAATTTTGCGCAGTTGCACACAGGAGTCCTCGACAGATTTGCGTATTCGGCACAACAACAACCTCCTTTCGGGCACCGTTTGAGCCACACGGCGTGCCAACTACGTTCCCGTAATTAGGAAGCGTCGGAAACGGATTCGTAAGTTTGAGGCGCCATGAACCTGAATCACATACATACTGCGCGATATAGACGCCGCGATTTTGACACGTGTTAATCGTCGCAAGACAAAGATCGTTTATGGAATACCCTTCCGTCTCCGTGCCCTCATCAAAAACTGCTCCTTGGTACGAACATGAGCCGAACGCTGCTGTTTTCGGCAAGGGAATGTCTTCTGAAGAAGATGCGGTGCGCGCAATGACCGATACCGAAAGCGTCCCTGTTGTAACATTTCCCGCACCATCCCTGACACTAACCTCCGGCGTATAGTCGCCAAGCACGGTAAAGGCATGTGAAAATAGCGGTGAAGAAGTGAATTTCATTGAACTCACTCCAGCAAGAAGCGAGAGAATGTCTTCGGTGCCTTCGTCGCCCCATATAAATCCATACTCAAGTGACCCCGATTCCGGATCTTGCGCCGCTATACTCCAGGTACCTGACTGATTTACATACAGCTCTCGCGGTCCATCGATATGCACAATATTCGGTGATTTATTGCCGAACTGTCCCACATCTGAAAGGCGACATTTCCACCCTATGTGGCAATTCTGTGAATCGGTAATTTTCTCCCACACCCCCAGGCAGGGCTCTTGTCCTTTGACAGTGGCTGGCGCCGGACATACTGCGGGAACCTCCGTGGTTACTTTTGTACTACTACATGCACTCATAATGCGAGCGCGTGTTTTGGGGCCGACTGCTCCCCAGCCGGTTGTATGCGCTGTACCGCTCGAGATAATGTTTTCGTTACGCTGAAATGCCTGAACGGCGCGCTCCGTAAGAGCACCAAAATAGCCCGTCGGCTCCGCATCGAGTAAGCCACGAGATTTCAGAAAGACTTGAAGAGCGTGAACATCACTCCCCTGCATACCTCGTAGGAGAGTCCGCTCGATGCGTGGGCACTCACGTGAGGAGGTATTCGTGGTCGGAACGAGCGCTGCATTCTGAGCCGCAGCCTGCTGCTGCAGCGCTTGAATCTGGGCCATGAGCGTCGCAATTTGCGCCTGAAGATCCGAGGTGGATAGGGCGAAACCCCACTGAGGAAGACTTAACAAACAGATAAGGAGCGTGGATAACCACCAAGATCGCATGGAAGTATTTTACACGTCTTTGGAAAGAATCGTTTCTGCCTGCTGGATATCTTCGGGATTCGTAATCTGTATCCAGCGCGTCGCTTCTACGGCATGGAGTGGGATTCCCGCGGTTCGTGATGCAGCGATAATTGTTTGGGGAAGCCCTAACTCTGTCGAGCCCTCTGCTTTTGGCACTTGAGGAAAATCAAAAATACGCGTATCAAGCGCGCACATTCCTGTGTTCATTGCTCCCGCACCTCCCCCATGATGACTACTTTCGATAATATCGATCACTCTATTGTGTATATCGGTGACTACTTTTGCGCCGCCGGAAAGATCGGAAACCCGTTTGGTGAGAAGTGCCCAGTCAAATACACGGCACGCATCGAGATCAGCGCGCACATACACATCGTCACCGTTTAAAACGAGAAATTTCTCATGCACATAAGGACGTGCTTGCCACAAAGCGTCAGCCGTACCGCCGACCGGATTACTTTGGGTAACATAGCGAATTCGTCTTCCTTTGTAGGCATCGCCATACGCCCCCCGAATGACGTTTTCGAGATAGCCAACTATAAGGATAATCTCCTCAACATCATCAGGAAGTGCATCAAATTTGTGCTCAAGAAGTGTTTTCCCGGCGACAACAAGCATAGGCTTGGGGCGATCGAGAACTAATGAGCCCATGCGCGTTCCCTTTCCAGCCGCGAGAATAACAACCTGCATAGAAGAAGGGTATAGCGAAGAGAATGTTTGTGCAATGAATGTGCACCCACTATTTAAGCGCTTCGACGCCCGGCAAGGTCTTTTTTACGAGAAACTCAAGCATTGCACCGCCACCCGTCGAAAGAAACCCAAGTTTTTCGTCTGAAATACCACTCCCTTGTAGCGCGGCGATTGTATCTCCTCCCCCAATCACGGCATGCGCACCCCTCGCTACACGCTCCGCAATAAGTTCCGCAATGGCATGGGTATGAGCCGCATACCCCGCTTCGTAGAGCCCCGTTGGTCCGTTCCATAATATGAACTGAGCTCGTTCGATATGAGGGGCGATAAGCGCAACAGAATCCGGTCCAATATCCACAATCTTGTCATCGAAGAGTACTTCATGAGGCCTCTTCACTGAGGTATGCCCATCACCTCGCTCCACTGTGACATCGCAAGGTGCGATAAACCGCGGATGCCCGATAACCGCTGCGGGTGGTAGTTCGGCAGATATCTTTGAGCGTCCGACGAGGAGGCCCTGTGCCCTGAAGACGTCATTTGCGAGTGCGCCCGTAATAAAAAGATGGTCATAGGTATCGAGGAGCGATTGAACGAGCGGCACTTTAGTCTCGAATTTGGCACCTCCTAAAATAGCAAAACTCGGCGTTGCGGGAGTGAGGGCTTTTGTAAGCTCTATAACCTCATCGCGAAACTGTAACCCCGCAAATGAGGGGATGAGAGCGGGAACGCCGACCATGCCCGCACTTTCCCTATGTGCACTGGGAAAACAATCATTCACATAAAAATCCCCAAGCGCCGCGATGGCGGCACAAAAGGTTGGGTCATTCGTCTTTTCACCTGGATGCTGCTGCAAATTCTCAAGAAGGAGATACTCCCCTTCCCGCATTGCCGCAATCGCGCTTGTTGCGAGGTGTCCGAGAATATCGGGAACATACACCACGGGTACATGATGTTTGAGTGCGAGCGCAACGGGTGCGTTTGTATCAGTTGGCTCCTGGCCAATTTTCGTCACAATAATAACCCGGGCTCCGCGCTCCCCCAAATACCTCAGTGTCGGAATTGCTTTCTCAAGGCGAAAGAGATCGGCAACTTCGCCGCGCTCATTCAGAGGAAGATCGAGACCTGCACGTACAATCACACGCTTCCCCCTTAACTCCTCCGCAGTCAGTTCATCAATACAACGCATACTTATGCATGTTTAATAGCTACCAGAAGTTGTTTGAGTGCTTGCGCGTCAATACTGGCTCTTCCCACGAGCAATCCCGTTACGTCGCCCTCCTTCAACATAGCGGGCGCACTTTCTGCATCGATAGCGCCTCCGTAAATTATCTTCACACCATGTCCTAATGCTCCAAATCTCTCGACCACCGTTTTGCGAATATAGATACTCATTTCATGCATGTCATGCGGCCGCATGGGTGTTTTCCCGCCAATTGCCCAGACTGGCTCATACGCGATCACAATCCTAGAAAGTCTCTTTCCCGCCTCCTCGGGGAGCGCGCTGCGCAACTGCTCACGAATATGGGTAAAATGTGCCGCATCTGAGCCACGTTCTGATTCTCCAATACAGAGTATCGGCGTAAGCTGCGCCATAAGAGCTGCGCGCATTTTCTTCTGAATATCCGCATCGCTCTCTCCGGCCGCCCGACGCTCCGCGTGCCCTATGATGACATACGAGGCTTTTGCGTCTTTAATGTGAGATACGGAAATTTCCCCCGTATGCGCCCCTAATGGCTCTGCGTGCACATTTTGTGCCGCAAAAGAAAGCGTCTTCGTACGCGCAAGCGCTGTGAGTTCGCGCAGATAGATACTCGGCGGCGCAACTACGAGAGACACTTCTTTTACCTGCATCGCGAGCTGTTTTGTTTTTTCGAGGAGCACCTTTGCCTCGCGAAACGTTAGCGGGTTCATTTTCCAGTTCGCAACAACAAGCGCTTTCATGTGACGATTGTATCACGCACCCCTTAGACACTAATCTTCCCTTCTATTTGGATTTGTCGCGCTATCTGACGGTATGTTCGACTACTCCTCTCGCCATAATACGAGCTTGTAATCTGGAGATGCTGCTGGGGTAAAGGGTGGAGGTGAAAACGCGAGGAGGCGATCGTATATATCGTTACGTGTCGCATATCCAGAACAAAAGACCCCTCCGCAAGTCCATTGTGTCCCCACACGTTGATTTGAAACTATGGTGCCTATGGTCGTAAGGGACGAGCGACGAACGAATGGACCGCCGCCATTTCCAACACCATTTTGCCCGCCTGTTGCATAGTAATTGCGCCCCACATAGCCACCTTGTGCTATGAAGACCCCTCGAATAGTAAAGTTATCGGGCGAGAAAAGTGGAATAAGAACCGATCGCTCGGCAATCGCGGTTAAGCCTGAGGACCCATTACTTGAAGCGTACGTAATATCACCATTGAGAACGATATCAGGGGTATATGACCCAGCATCGGCCGCGATAACAGTAACCTTGCTACCCACCACGCCCTCAAGCCACACCTTACCTTCAGCATAAATAACAGGACAATCTTGTGGTATAGCAAATGTGCCAATTGTGGGACTATTTTGGACCGTATGATAATCACTCACCCAGGTTCCCAGATTGTCGATATGCTGACTATTATGGTGTCCGGTACCCATCACGCGTTGGATGGTAACGGTATCATTTGCATTTAAGACGATGCGGAAGCCGCGCTGGTCGGTCCCTCCCACATTTGGAAAAGAATTCCCCTGCTGAACGCCGCGAAGCGTTACATTCGTCGGATTGAGCATGATACCACCTGTCTGAGCGTAGCCCTTCAGGGTTGCGAAGTTTGTACCAATTCCGGCAAAATCAAATGAGGGGACGGGGTACTGCCAGAGCGCGCTTCCACTTCCGCTCCCCCAGACACCATTTTCGCTGTGTGCAGGAGAGCAGCCAAATGACGCGTCACATGTCCAGGACGCAACAGCACTCGTAACAAGCGAATTATTCGTGCCATCCATGCGTATTCCCCCATTTGAATGATACGCTCCGGTAATAACGCGATCCGCGCCTGCCCATACATTGGCGTTTATGATGTTTGAATACTCGGCAACAGAAGGGCGCATGTACCGTGCCTTGAGCGTGCGGGGGTAGATTCTGTTCGTATCAGATCGTCCGGTCGACGTGATATCAACCCACTGCACAACCCCGCAGGCTGTTTGAGCCTGCGCCGTCACTTCAGCATCCCCAAGGCGCCCACCCTCTGGATCATTAACTATATGAGTGTAAGGAGAGATGAGTCCAATGCCAGTTTGCATTACGGTAGGATTGTGCGCGAGAAACCATCGATAATACTCAAGACCGGCCTCTGCCATATTGAGCGCCTGCTCACGTGCGTACAGCGCGCGACCGTATTTCCCCTGCGTAAATACATACCCCATGATGGTAGTGAGAAGAAAGAGAAAAATACCCATGAACATAAGCACGAGCATGACGGTAACTCCACGTGACGAGCTCTGAATCACGCGTTCATAACTCCGAGAAGTGGATTTACTCGCTTTTCTCGTAGCGCGATGAAGGAAGTTGGACATACGACTATTTGAGATTTCGCAGTGCTGCCGTTGAGCGTAAGGTGAATTGGTTCGGCATGCGAAACGGATTGATATTTACAACAACGGTCGCTTCCACAAAGCGCACTTCTGCAAGTTTTGTCAGATCATTCATTATGTTGCCTTGTACGTCATAGTAATTGAACACAGGAGTTGAAGTTGGATTGCGTACATAGTCTGAGATACTAGAAATCGTGGGAGCATTCGTATAAGTCGGCGGATCACCAGAAGGATCGATAACGCTACGCTTTAAGGTGTTTCCTTCAAGATAGAACTGCACATATTCTATAAACGCATCGCCATCGACATCGGCGTAAAACGAAAACGATGACGTTGCCATTGCAACAATTGGATATGCCCCATTTGAAGAATACGCGACTTCACGCACCACTTTTATCATCGATTCAATGCCGCGCTGAGCGGAGGTAACTGCAAATCCCTGTTCAACCGCATACGAGTTCGTGCGGTAGAAATATTGTATCGAATTTACAATCGCAAACATGATCATAGCAGTAACGGAGACCCATACCACGGTTTCAATAAGCGTCATTCCACGCCTCGATATATCGTTCGTTGCTTGAGCGCGGAGCGTACTACTTAAAGGATTCATAGGCATTAATTGAGTATGACTGACAACCTACTGGTTCCTGAGACATTGACCTCAGTCGAGGTGAACGTAGTATAGCCGTTTTTCTCTACACTGATTGTATATGCGTTCCCCCCACCAACAGTACCTGTAAGAAGAGAGCCGATATATACCTGACCGCAGGCGTCGGTTGAAGTACTCAGATCTATACCCGCTCGTGTCAGTCGCACCGTCGCATCTTCAATGAGCGTTCCATCTGCCGCGCGGACGTCGATCAATAACGAGTTCACCGTATGTTCGATAAGGTAAAGCCGAGACGTTACTTCACCATTTGGCAGTAGCCCGATCGGCTGTGGCGTACAAGACGAAGCGATATCGTACCCGCTCGTTGAGGGCACCGAAAGTGTGTACAGATCCCATTCAATATTAGGAAGTGCAATCTTTCCACTACCGTTTGCCGTATGCACGCGTGTGTATTTGTAGATCTGAGACCCATTTGCCGCAGTTCCAATGACCTTTGCCCCATGGAGAGCGACCCCGATGTTCGGAAGTGGCTGTGCGCCCTCGGTATAGCCAACACTCCAAAAGAACATGCGAGGTGTCTCTGCCGGATCGCTACTCTCGAATTCTGCCCCCACACGTATGAGTGAGTAGGTCGAGGTAGAGAGACTGGTGAGCGACACTGGCGAGGCGGTAAAGCCCTGCGTGTTCCCCGGAAGGTCACTCTCTGGTATTAGATTCATTGACGCATCGTAAAGATGATACGTAAGCGAAGTGTTCGCGGGTACAGAATCCCCCCAGCTCAATTCGTTCCACGAATCAAGGTACACGATAGAGATAGGATTCGAAATGATCTCGCCTGCTGCCGCAAACGACCCACCTTCATCCTCAAGCAACACCTCTCCCCCCACCACCTCGGTATTCGTGGTCGTCGCCACGAACTGTGTATCGAGAAATGAATCCGCCCACGTATCCTCCTCAGGCACTGCATATATTTCGATCGATAAGTCCGCCGTGAGATCAATTTCAAATGTCGCGGCAGTCGTCTGATAGAGCGCGACACCAATATGCGCAGGAATCGGATTCGTATTGCTCGCGGACGCTCCATACGTCTGCGCGACGGAATATCCACCCTTGGTAACCGTAAGCGCATACCCCGCACCGGCAGGAGCTCCTAAAATCGTCGCGGTTCCTGTTGTGTCCGTGTACGTCGTGAGATCAACCGCGGGTGATACGCTGTTGTTAAAAAGTCGTACCTCAGCATTAGCAACAGGTTGAAATGTCGCGTCCACCGCATGGACAACAATGGTACCGCCGGGGATTGCAACCTCAACACTCGGAGGTGAGAGGCGCGTCACCATAGCAATGGAACGAGATCCTTGCTTTGTCTGCCACGTAAGCGTCACTTTTGCTGCCTTAAAATCCGCGGTCACTCCGTTCGAATCCGCGGCACCCACCCCATCGTATGGATCGTCCTCATAGCTCACAAACGTGCGTCGCGTATAGAGTACGCCGTTGATGCTCGAGGTGGCAACTTGGTCGAGAAGTCCCGCCGGTATACCCCCAACCGTACCGACGTCACCATACTGCAGTGAACGAATATATTCGAGTCGCTCGTTTGCAAGTGCAATTGCACCGGCCCGTGCTTTGTTATTAGAAACCGCTTCAACTGACAATCGAAACGCACCCACAATCCCCACAAACACCATGGTCATGAGTGCGGATCCAACTACCACAT
>CAYMRY010000036.1:0-10257 GCA_964393065.1 uncultured Candidatus Saccharibacteria bacterium | reverse complement strand
AGAGTAGCTAGGCGCCAGAACAAAATTTTTAATTCAAAAACTCCGCCACAAGTGGAGTTTTTGTATGGTGGGTGGTAGTCGTGATGTGAGAAAACGCGGGGCGCTTTCGCGTGACAAAGTAGGTCACCGAGAGCACAGAATATTTGATTGAACGAATCAAGACGCAAAGACCGCCGAAAGGCGGTTTTTGTGCACAAGCACACAGCCTTCGAAATCTCAAAACTAGAGCCCCGCAACAGTCGCTGCGGGGCTCTTAAGTGGGCCTGTATGGTTACGGGAGCTCAGGCGGTGGCGGTTCCCAGGATCTTTCTCGAGGTGTGTCGAGTACGCGGCGGATTACCCTCCGCGCGTCGTCTCCGACAAGCTCCTTGATATCGCGGACGCACGCTGGCGTGAGTTCGTCGCGGGCATTGGTCAACAAAAGAATTGCGCACTCAAGGTCGCGCTTTACCTCCGGCGAAACACTACGGCTTTTCCGCGGGTGACGTGCAACAACGGAGCGGAAAAGTGCGGTGCGCAGGCGCATATCGGGGCGTTGATAGCGTGCAATGCTCGCCCCGACAATGAGAAGAATTGCATTCCTGTTGGTGTCCATGTTCTTACCTCCTAGCCTGCACGCAGTTTCGCTATTTGGGAGAAGTTGTCAAGTCAGGTAAAATCAACCAATGTCCTGGGCATCGCGTCGTCGCACACTCTACACAATTGGGACACTCGTTTTTTTTGCTGCAGTAATCGGCGCTCCGGTTATGTACTGGTATTTACAGATACCCGAAACATGCTCGGACGGTTTTCAAAACGGCGATGAGACTGGTATCGATAAGGGTGGTTCATGTCCGCTTCTCGATGAGCGCCTCCTCGCACCGCATGCTATTTTGTGGTCACGTGAATTCTCGGTTCGCGATGGCTCGTATAACGTGATCGCGTATGTTGAAAACTCCAATGAGGCAGCTGGAGTATTTCGTGCGCCGTATATCTTCCGCCTGTATGATGACCGCAATATACTTGTCGCCGATCGAGAGGGGATCGCACCCATTATGCCGGGAAACGTAACCCCAATCTTTGAGGGCGCCATCGATACGGGCAACCGCAAAGTCGCCCGTGCGTATCTTGAATTTACCGCTCCGCTTGTTTGGGAGCGAATGCACGATGCGACCGAACCCATCCAAGTGGAAAGTAAGGTAGTTGAAAACGTTCACGCGGAGCCACGACTCGTTGCAACGATTCGCAACATCTCGGTAAAGGATTTGCGTAACGTTCAGTTTGTTGCTTCGGTTTTTGACACGGCGGGAAACGCCTTTGCAGGTTCCAGTACGGTCGTCCCCCTTTTAAAGAACGGAGAGCGGCAGGAAATCGTATTTACCTGGCCAGATCCCTTTGCGTATGTCGCGGGAAGAATTGATGTTCTTCCAGTGCTGCTTCCCGAATCGCTACGCTAGGTATGGTTTCGCGTACGAGACTCGGCGGAGCGTTTTTTGCGCTTAACCACATTGACTGGCTCTTGTTTTTTTCAGCCCTCTGCATTTCACTCCTTGGCGTCGTTACGATGCGGCCCTTTGGGATTGAAACGGGGTCTTTTTTTGATCGACAATTGCTTTGGATCGGCATCGCAGCGCTCGTATTTTTTATCGCGAGTTTTCCCTCGTATTCATTCCTGCGCCGCACGCCAATCGTTGCGCTTCTCTATGCCATAAGTATTGCGCTCCTGTCACTCATTTTTGTTGCGGGCACGATCGTCAAGGGCGCGCAACAACGCTTTGATCTTGGTTTTTTCGCGCTACAACCGTCGGACCCCGCGAAATTGATCCTCATTATTGTTCTTGCGAAATATTTTGCGCGTCGCCACGTCGAGATTGCGCATGTGCGCCATATTCTCATTTCTGGTTTGTACGCGGGACTTATATGCCTCCTTGTCTTTCTGCAGCCGGATTTTGGAGGTGCAATTATTATTGCTTCGATATGGTTTGGCATGATACTCGTTGCGGGTATTTCGTGGAAACACCTTACGGTCCTTTTTGTAAGCGCGGCCATCGTGGGGGCATCGCTGTGGATATTTGTTCTTCAAGACTATCAAAAGGCGCGCATTCTTACTTTTATCCACCCCCTTGCTGATATTCGCGGTGCTGGATACAACGCCTATCAATCAACGGTCGCCGTTGGCTCAGGAGAGCTTCTTGGAAAGGGGATTGGGCAAGGGACCCAGTCGAAATTGCGCTTCTTGCCCGAATATCAAACCGATTTTATCTTTGCGGCGTACGCTGAAGAGTGGGGCTTTATCGGGGTCCTCATCGTGCTTGCGCTCTATGCGATCGTTATGGTGCGCACACTCATGATTGCCTCGCATGGTGCAGATAATTTTGCGGTCCTCTTTGGTGTCGGAGTTGCGATTATGTTCCTCGCACACATTGTCGTGCATATCGGAATGAATTTAGGACTTCTGCCGGTGACCGGCACAACCACTCCTTTCATGAGTTATGGTGGATCTCACCTGGTAACGGAATTCATGGCGCTCGGCATTCTCATGGGGCTCCGGCGTCGCAGCGTGGTTGTTACGCGCGTGGAGGATAAAACAGAGTTAATTAGCTCCTTCTAACCCACCGCCTCGTAGAGAGAAAGCGTTGCTTTAACCATTCGATCGAGTTGAAATTCAGCGCCCACTTTTATCTTGAGTGCATCTGCGATCGCTTTCGAGTAGGATGCGTCAGTAAGTACATGCGTGAGTTGCTTAGCTACTGCATGAGCATCGCGTGGCACAAGCGCGCCTGTTACGTCACGTTCAATAATGTCGCGTACGCCGGCAATATCCACGGCGACAACGGGTATCCCGAGAGAGCCCGCCTCCAGAAGTACGTAGGGAAGTCCTTCTTTTTTAGAAGTGAGAAGAAACACATCACATCCAGTGAGTAGTTGTGCCGCGTTCTCGATATATCCGAGAAAATGTACCTGACGCGCGATGTGTTTCTCTTCAGCATATGCGGCGAGAATATTTTTCTCTTCGCCATCACCAATAAGGCAAAGGTGTGTATCGGGCATCAGCGAAATCGCGTCGAGGGCCAGCCGGATGTCTTTATTGGGATGCATTTCGGCAATCATGCCGACGAGTTTTCCGTCGTGCGGAATTGTCGCATCGAAAGTTCCAAGCTGCGCGCGTGCTTCCTCACGCGATAGTGGGGAAAGTGGCGCAATGCCGTTGGGGACGAGAAATACTCTCCCGGAGAGAAAGGGGAGTGCGATGAGGCGCTCAAAATTATCATGCGAAACGGCAATTGTGTGGTGCGAGAGTATGACGCTTACCCAGGTGAGAGAGGCAATAAGCGCGCGTTCCCACCACGAACGATCTTCGTCGTAGGGAAGTCCATGGACAGTGAAAATGATTCGCGGTATGCCAGCCATGCGTGCGGCAAACGCCCCGATACCTCCAGCTTTCGAGCTATTTAAATGGACGATGTCCGGTTTTTCTTCTGCGAATATTCCTGTAAGCGCTCGAAAGGTCTGGAAGTCTTTTAGTAGAGAAATATCACGGCCCATTTCGGGGATCACGATCGTTTGGATTCCCTCATCGATAAGAAGACGTGAAAGTTTTCCTGCTTGACCTTCTGCGCCAACGCCAAAGGCGACGGCAACTGCGTAGTGATCGCTCGCTAATCGCGTAGCAAGATCATAGACATAGCGCTGAGCGCCACCGAAGTTTGATTTAGTCACGACAAAGAGCACTTTTTTCTTGCGCTCCGGGGCACCTGCTTCGGGTGTTGAAAGGTTTTGCGATGATTCCATAGACTTCGTGCAATTGTAACGCGCGATGGAGCAGGTATCTATCGCGAAACTTGCATAAGGAGGTACTCGAAAATGGCTTGAAGTATAGGTATTCTTGTGACATGATACGTCTCCATGAGGCTCATTCCTCAACGTGAACACTTAATACTCCTTCTTGGGGATATCGCGGTTTTTGCAGTTTCTCTATGGCTTACGCTCTTTTTACGTTATTTGGATTTTCCATCCGTGTGGTTACTCGAGATACACGTACTTCCATTCGCGATACTCTTTCTCGCGTGGACGCTCGTCTTTTTCCTTGCCGGGCTCTATGGCCGACAGACGCGCCTTTTTCGCAGCCGACTTCTCAGCACCATCTCATATGCACATCTAATCAATGTAGTGGTCGCAGCGCTCTTTTTCTTCTTCATACCGCTCTTCCAGATTGCCCCGAAGACCGTGCTCCTTATTTATCTCCTCGTTTCCTCACCGCTCATCATTTTTTGGCGTACGCTTCTCTATCCGCTCTTGCGCCTCGGCCGTCGTCTCAAAGGGGTTCTCATTGCATCGGGGCCTGACGCACAGATGCTTGCCGAGGAAATCGCCTCTGATGTTCGGTACCCGTTTTCTTTTGAATACGTGATTGATACGGAACATACGCCCTCTCATGAGGTGATCCAGCATGCGTGCCGTGTCGCCGAGGAGGATGATATTGCGTTTCTTGTTGTCGATGTCACCGACGCGTCGCTGCAGGCGGCACTCCCCATACTCTACGACGCTGCGTTCCATAAGCGCCGTTTTGCGATGATTAATCTCATGGATTTGTATCAAGAAGTTTTTGAGCGAGTCCCTCTTACTCTTGTACGGTACGAGTGGGTGCTCGCAAATTCTAATCGTTCGTATTCGTACGATACGCTAAAGCGCGCGATTGATGTTGTGGCTGCGCTTATGGGCGGCGCTTTGTCTTTAATTCTGTATCCGTTTATCATGCTCGCGATCAAAATGGACGACGGGGGAGACATCTTTATTACACAAGAGCGCGTCGGAAAGTTTCAAAAATCGATGTACATTTACAAATTTCGCTCGATGACAGGAAACGATAGTGGAAAGTACGGCTCGAACGGGAAATCAGAACTTACAGTGACGCGTGTCGGACGTATCCTACGTAATCTGCGACTTGATGAGCTACCGCAACTCATCAACGTGCTTCGCGGGGATCTTTCGATCGTCGGCCCGCGTCCCGAGTTTCCGTCGCTCGCCGAGCACTACAATGCCCGCATTCCGTATTACAACGCGCGCTATCTGGTAACGCCAGGCCTTACGGGGTGGGCGCAAATTCTCCACGATCGCCATCCGCATCATGGGACCGATGTCGCGGCAACAAAAGAAAAGCTCGCCTACGATCTCTACTACTTCTTTCGCCGCTCACTCATGCTCGATTTGTATATTATCTTCCAGACCGTGCGTATTGTTCTTACTGCAAAGGGGTCATAATTCGTGCATTTTTACGTGTATCCAGTAGTATCAGAGTATGCAAAAAGCAGTGGTTACCGGCGGGATGGGATTTATCGGTTCGCATCTTATCGATGCGCTTAGTGAGCGCGGATATGAGGTGCACTCCATTGATAATTTGGTGGCGGGGAAGAGGGAAGATCGCATCAATCCAAAGGCGGTGTATCACGAGCTCGATATCCGCGACTTTGCGAACATTGCTCCCGTCATCAAAGGTGCTGAGTATGTCTTCCATGAAGCTGCGCTTCCTCGCGTGCAATTTTCTATCGAGAATCCCGAAGAGACTTTTTCGGTGAATGTGAATGGCCTTGTAGCGGTGTTGCGCGCGTCTCATGAAGGCGGTGTTAAAAAAGTCGTCATCGCATCATCGGGTTCGGTATATGGCGATCAAGACGTCATGCCGCTGGTAGAAACAATGTCGGCACAGCCAAAGAGCCCGTACGGTCTTCAGAAGTATATTGATGAGCTCACCTGTAAAATGTGGAGTGAGGTGTATGGTCTTCCCACCGTGTGCCTGCGTTATTTCAATGTGTACGGATCGAAAATGGACCCGAACGGTGCCTACGCGCTCGCGATTGCAAAATTTATCAAGCAGAGAAAAGAAGGAAAGCCGATCACTATTTGGGGCGATGGCACGCACTCGCGTGATTTCACCCACGTGCGTGACGTGGTCGCGGCGAATCTTCTTGCTGCCAAGAGCGATATTGGTGGCGGTGAAGTGTTTAATATTGGCGCTGGAAGTAATCGCACGGTGAATGATATAGCGGCTATCATCGGCGGTCCTACCGTGCACGAAGAAGAGCGCCTCGAACCCGCGCATGCGCTTGCCGACAATTCAAAGGCGCGAACGATGCTGAAATGGTCGCCCAGTATCCAACTCGAAGACGGTCTTCTCGAATTGAAGAAAGAAGCAGGGCTCGCATGATCATCGACGGTAAAAAAATCGCCGAGAGTGTGTATGCGCAACTTCCGCGCAAACCTCTCAAGCTAGGTATTCTTGTCGGAGAGAATAATCCGGTCATCGATTCGTTTGTCAAAATTAAAGGACGAGCAGCAGAGCGGCTAGAGATCGAACTCGTACGAAGTGAGCTTTCGGACGCGGCATCGACGGAGGACGCAATTGGCGCTGTGCAACTACTTGCGCAACAAACGGACGGGCTAATCGTGCAGCTTCCGCTTCCCAAGCGGCTTGATGTCGAGAAGATTCTCGCTGCAATTCCGCCTGAAAAAGATGTCGACGGCATTTCAGCGGCACCGCGCGTGCGTCCACCTGTCGCAGAGGCAGTGCGCGAAATTCTCGAACAAACGGGTACTCAGGTACACAGCATGAGAGCCGTAGTCGTTGGAGCGGGTCGTCTCGTGGGGAAGCCTTCGGCGCAACTCCTAAGGGATCTTGGTGCTGATGTAACGGTGCTTACACATGGGGACTCACTCGATATACTCAAGGACGCGGATATCATCGTTCTTGGTGCAGGAGAGGGTGGCATTGTGACGCCCGATATGCTGAAAGAAGGTGTCGTTCTTATTGATGCAGGCACGAGCGAGCAGGGAGGAAAAGTGCAAGGAGACGCAGACCCTGCGTGCGTCGAAAAAGCAGCAGTTTTTACTCCAGTTCCCGGCGGCGTTGGTCCTATTGCGGTTGCGATGATTTTCAAAAATTTGTTTGAGCTTGCACAAAAGTAGGGCGGAATCCACTCGGATCCCGCCCTATAACTTCGCGCGTTACGCTACAGTTTGTGCGCTCGCTCAATCAGTTTGAGATCCATTGCACGCGCCTTTAGCCACTGAACTGCAGAGGGAGGAAGCGAACAGTGGACGAACGTGATGATAGCGATACGGTCATCAACACTGTTGCGCGCACGTGAATCACGAACGCCGTGGAGGCCGGTGAGCCCGAAAGCACCGCCAGTCAGTCCAAGGAATTTCTTTCCCGGAAAGAGCGCCGCTCTATCCCACGACGTCTCATCGACCCGACATGCTTGGTCGTTCGCATCGAAGATAACGAGTCCCGGATGCGATGCCCACCAATGATGCGTGATCGCATCACGATCGAAGTGCGAGTGCGCATCGACCACGACGGGCTGCTCCTTGAGTCGACGATACCGCAGGATGCGCGTTACGACGTACTGATTCCGAAAATGCTCGGCGAAGTGCGTGCGATGCATTGCATCGATACTCTGCACAAGCGCTTGTACGTTTGCTTCAGCGCGAGTCGTGAGTGCAGCGCATGCCTCAAGAAATGGCACAAAGCTCCGCTCAAGATTCGTCTCAAGTCGCCAGGTATGCTCTTTACAGTAATGGAAGTAATCCTTCGTTTCGTCGTCGCGTACTATCGCGAGTCCTGCATCCAGATCTTCTCCCGTTTCGTCCTTTCTCAAGACTGTGTAAGGAAACGACTCACGCGCTTCCTTGTCGTCCGTCATGCGGCGGATTCCATCCTTGATTACAGGGAGGCACTCAGCAAGTAGAGACGGGTCGACGGAAATTTCCGTAAACCCCTTGCCGAGGAATTCTGCAACAGTGTCGGTTTTCCTTGTGAGGGTATCGGTGAGCACGGTTCAACTCCTCTTCCTCAGATTCTCAAAGAACCTCAATGAATTGTCGCAATTTAAAAAGCGAAGCCTAGCGGAATTTTTTCCGTCCATGTTCTAATCTGGGGATAACCAGTGGATAGTGCGGGGATATCGTACTGCGCAATACAATATAATCCCACGCAAATAGTGGCTTAATTACACAA
This sequence comes from uncultured Candidatus Saccharibacteria bacterium, assembly GCA_964393065.1. Lineage (GTDB taxonomy): Bacteria > Patescibacteriota > Minisyncoccia > Phycocordibacterales > UBA2100 > UBA10103. The sequence goes on along the minus strand of CAYMRY010000036.1, from coordinate 2,261 downwards.
TTTAGGTAGAATGCACCCTCATGTGGAACTACCGTATCACCGCTCTCATCATCCTCGTTCTCGGAGGCCTTTTAGGCTGGCACATCTACACCACCGAAGTGACGGGGACGCGCCCGTTTCGCCTCGGTCTCGATTTATCGGGCGGTACGCAGCTTGTATACAAAGCGGATATCTCCGCAATCGGGGACGCTGACGTAAACGATTCAATGAATGCACTGCGCGATACCATCGAGCGTCGGGTGAATATTTTTGGTGTCGCCGAGCCTCTCGTTCAGACAGAGCGTGGCGGAACTCTTGCAGGCGAATCACAGCAGCGCCTTATCGTCGAGCTTCCGGGTATTACCAACACTGAAAAGGCGATCGCGATGATAGGGCAAACACCCGTTCTCGAATTTCGACTCCTTAAAGCGGATGCAACGGCTCCCGCGGAAGGTCAGCCACTTGAAAACACGAGTGATTTATTTGAACCCGCGACGGTTACTGGTAAGCATGTCGAGCGTGCGGAATTACAGTTTGGCAATGGTCAGCAGGGAGGTCTTGCCAATGAACCAATGGTCGTTCTTCATTTCAATCCTGAAGGCACGGAGCTCTTTTCAAGTCTGACGAAGAACAACGTCGGTCGTGTGTTCGGAATCTTTCTCGATGGCGTGCCGATTTCAACGCCAGTGATTCGAGAAGAAATCCCTGGCGGCACAGCCGTCATCTCAGGATCGTTTACCCCAGAAAGTGCTCGAGAACTTGTGCGCAATTTAAATTTCGGTGCACTTCCGGTCCCGATCGAACTCTTAAATACCGAAACCGTTGGCGGAACGCTCGGAGGTGAAGCAGTGAAAAGCGGTCTAGAAGCGGCGGTTATTGGCGTGCTCGCGGTTATTGCATTCATGATTGTGTGGTACCGATTACCAGGTTTCATTGCTTCGCTCGCACTCCTTGTGTACATCATCGTAAACCTCGCCATTTTCAAATACCTTCCAGTTACGCTTACTGCTGCCGGAATCGCCGGGTTCATTCTCTCTGTCGGTATGGCAGTGGACGCCAACATCCTCATTTTCGAGCGCATGAAAGAAGAACTTGCAAAGGGAAAAAATACACGCGAAGCGATCAGGGACGGTTTTGATCGCGCATGGCTCTCGATTCGCGACTCCAATATCTCCTCAATGATTACCGCCGTCATTCTATTCTGGCTCGGCACCTCGCTTATCAAAGGTTTTGCCCTCGTGTTTGGCTTCGGTGTCCTCATCTCAATGCTGACCGCAATCTCGGTTTCGCGTACATTCCTTCTTGCACTTGGCATCGCAGCGGAAAAAGGGTTTGCGCGCTGGCTGTTCTCGAGCGGAATTTCAAAACAATAATCCTATGATCGTCGTCACGTACAGAAACATTTTCTTTGCTCTAACCGGAATTATTACGGCCATTGCGCTCGCGGCAATTGCCTTTTTCGGTCTCTCGTTTGGTACCGACTTCACGGGTGGTACACTTGCGGAGGTTCGCTATGCAAATGAACGGCCGAGCGTAGAGGCACTCTCGCAATCACTCGATGCCGCAGGGTTTTCAGGGTATTCACTGCGTGAATCAGAAAACAATAGCTACGTAATGCGCGCGGGTAACATTGCGGCAGAGAAGCGCCCAGCGCTCGCGACAGTGTTTACAATTGAGGGCACATTTCCCGCTTCGATTGAGCGCTTTACCGATGTCGGCCCAATCATCGGAGAGGAGTTGCGCAACAAGGCATTCATCGCTATCGGGCTTGTCCTCGTGTGCATTCTTCTCTTCATTGCGTTTGCGTTTCGTCATGTCTCCAAGCCGATTTCTTCGTGGATGTATGGCCTTATTGCACTTGTCACACTGCTGCACGATGTTATCGTTCCGACAGGCTTTTTCGCGCTTCTCGGCTACCTTTTTGGTGCTCAAATTGATACCTTGTTTGTAACGGCGATTCTCACGATCCTTGGTTTTTCAATTCACGACACCATTGTCGTGTTCGATCGAACGCGCGAAAACCTACGCATCAATGAAGAAAAGCGCCTTAAAGAAGATTTCGAAATTACCGCAGGGAAGAGTTTGAACCAGACAATGGTGCGCTCAGTCAACACATCGATGACCGTCCTCATTTCGCTCGGGGCGCTCTTCTTTTTCGGACCAGAAAGCACGCAGGATTTTGCGCTCACACTTATCGTTGGTATCGCTGCGGGTACGTTCTCATCAATCGCACTCGCAACACCACTTCTGGTAACCGTCGCGAAGTGGCAGGAGAAGGCATA
>CAYMRY010000035.1:5205-10307 GCA_964393065.1 uncultured Candidatus Saccharibacteria bacterium | reverse complement strand
AAGGGAACAAGTAGCTACACCGATCAAAACGGGCATGGTACGCATGTGGCGGGCATTATCGCGGCTCAGAACAACTCACTGGGTGTTGTTGGCGTCGCGCCTGGCGCGAAGCTTTGGTCGGTTCGCGTTCTTGATCGCAATGGCTATGGCTCCTATTCATCAATAATCTGCGGTCTCGACTACATCGTCACCAAGGCACCAAAAAACGGTGGTCCTATTAAAGTCGCAAACATTAGCCTTGGCGGCTCGGGCGTGAATGACAATAACTGTGGGAAGACCAACAATGATCCGCTTCATCAAGCCATCTGCCGCGTACGAGATGCGGGCGTCACCATTGTCGCCGCAGCGGGGAACTCAGGGGCGAATGCAAATAGTTTTGTTCCTGCCGCTTACAATGACGCGGTAATCTCAGTTTCAGCACTAGTTGATACGGATGGAGTTCTCGGAGGCCTTGGCAGCAGCTCATCGTATGGTGCTGATGATACGTTTGCCTCATTCAGTAATTACGGATCGTCCGTCGATCTAGGTGCGCCGGGCGTCAACATTAATTCGACGTGGCTCTCAAAAGGGTATCGAATCGTAAGTGGCACCTCAATGGCCTCTCCGCATGTCGCAGGGACGGCCGCGCTTTACATCGCAACGCACCCGAATGCGCTTTGGAATGAGGTTAAACAGGCGCTCATCGCAGTAGCTGAGGTGGCGGGAAGTGGTCACAGTGATCCTGGCGCACAACATCCCGAGCCGGTTGTACGTGCTGATTCGCTCTAACATACCGGCAAAGTTTTACACAATACGCTGGAAAGTGGGCCCAGATGCGCATATGAGCGTGCCATACTGGGCAGATGACACGCCGGAAACAAACCCGGAAGCCAATAGATGTGGGTAAGTTTGGTTGGGAGCCTCGTTTTCTACAAAAGGAGGTTTTTGCCGCAACTACCGCGCTCGTCATATGCCTTTTTGCAGGCGCCGGATTGATTGATCGGTACGTCAAAGACAGCGGCTCGCCGTATATTGCGGCCGTTATTTCAGCGGTTCTTGTCGATCTTGCGAACGAAGATCGCGCCAAACAGGAACTTCACGGATTGCGCATTAATCCGAAGCTTGTTGCTGCAGCGCAGGCAAAAGCAAATGACATGGCAACGAAGGGGTACTTCGCGCACGAGACACCAGAAGGGCACAACTCGTGGTATTGGTTTGAAAAGGTTGGATACGATTATGCCTACGCAGGAGAAAATCTTGCGGTTGATTTCTCGGAATCGAATGATGTTGAGGTTGCATGGATGAAGTCCGCCTCGCACCGCGCAAACATTTTGAACGAGAACTACACCGAAATCGGTATCGCAACTGCAGAAGGAATGTACAAGGGGCATCCCACGGTTTTTGCAGTCCAAATGTTTGGACGCCCCTCTGCCTCTGAAGTGGCGAGGGCGATCGGTGCGCCGCCAGCTCAAGAAAGTGTAGCGGTGCAGAATACAGTGCCCGAGGAAGCGGCGGTTCTCGGTGAATCAGTTGTCGAAGAGGAAACCGGTGCGATCGCAGAACAAGATGGAGATGCGGCACTCATTCTCGCGCCCGAAGATGTGCCATGGTGGGCTCGCATTGCGGTCCAACCAAAACAGACGCTTCGGTACGCCTACTTCATCATTGGCCTCATAGTGCTTATCGCCCTCTTTCTTGATATGGAATACGAGCTGAAATGGCATCATTTCCGCCACGCAACAAAGGTGGGATTTGTGCTTGCCACGATGTCGATGCTCTTCATAGCAGCGGATTGGCTCTTCTTTGCGGAGCCTATCCTTGCGGCTGCCGGTGCGCTTTTCCGATAGAGTTCAGATATCCACCGCACCTTCTTTCTCGTTTCCGGAGTGAGCTACAATCCGGCTATGCAGCTCGGGCTCGCGCAGCTTCTCGGGGGTTTAGTGGCATTCATCCTACTTTTGAGCGGCGCGTTTGCGGCAGGAAAAAATTGGGACGATACTAACAATTTAGAGAAGGAGTCGGGAACAGCTGCTGCGAGTGCATCACTTTCTCAGGAGATAGAAGAGTTGGAAGGTGAGACTATTCCTACACCGAGCGGATTACCACTCTATAAAGTGCTTCGCGTTGTCGATGGGGATACGATAGTCGTCGATAAAGATGGGAAATCAGAATCCCTTCGGCTCATTGGAGTTGATACACCCGAACTCAACGACTCACGCACGGGTGTACAATGCTTTGCAAAAGAAGCGGCCGCATACACAAAATCGCTCGTAGAAGGGAAGGCGGTTCGTCTCGAAAGCGATCCCAGTCAAGGAGAGCGCGATAAATACAAGCGGCTCTTGGTGTACGTGTTTCGTGACGATGGGCTTCTCATTAATCGTGCGATCATCGCCGGGGGATTCGGGCACGAATACACGTACGATGATCCGTATAAATATCAAGCTGAATTTAAAGCGGCACAAGAGGCAGCGCGCTCTGGGGAAGTAGGACTTTTTGCGCCGAATGTCTGTGAGGAGAAAAAGACCACTTCGTCATCGAAAATGACCCCGAAGCCTAAGGCTTCGCCCACACAAACGGCTGCGGCGGCTGTGGTTATTCCAGTTCCACAACCACCTCCACCCCAAACAGAACCAAAAGTACCCTCTACGGTGATGCAGTCGGCGCCTGCGGCCTCACAAAACGAACTGCAAAATGTAGTGACAGCTTCCCCGCAAAAACAACCACAAGAAGACGTACAGACTCAGAAACCGGAACCTCCGGTGATGATGGCACCTGCGGAGGCAGAGAATGCCGCATCAAACAGCGGCAGTGTCGTCTGTAGTGTGAATACGTACAACTGTACTGATTTCAAAACCCAAAAGGAGGCTCAGGCAGTCTATGAGCAGTGTGGCGGTGTGGCGAATGATGTTCACAAGCTGGACAAAAACAAAGACGGTAATGCCTGTGATAGTTTGCCCTAAAAATAGCGCAATAGTTTCTCCCGCCTCGAGCGTTTCGATGAAGAGTGATTTTGAATTTTCGACTGTTGGAGCCATACAATGTTCGACGCAAGCGCCTCTCTATTCTTACTGAATGTTTTAGCGTATGTCTAGACCTTCAAAGATACCACTCAACTCACGGTATAATCCCTACTTGTTTATAACTATGCGGTCGCACACCTATAAACAAGTTACGTTGGAAAGGGTGCGGAGTGTACGTGGAAATTATTGACTTATTTCGACAGAGTGTGTGATACGCGATAGGATAGACACCAATGAGTCCACTTTTCCGGAGCGTGCAGTCAGCCAAAAGCAGTGCATCCTGGGCGTTTTCGTTCCTAACAACCGAAGTCAGAGGGCTTCATGCAGCAGCCTACATTCTAGCGCTCTCCTCGCTTACTTCTTCTATTCTTGCCCTCCTTCGCGACAGACTTCTCGCCCATCTTTTCGGCGCTGGCCCTCAGCTCGATATGTACTATGCTGCATTCCGCCTTCCGGACGCCGTTTTCATCGGTATTGGAGCACTGGTCTCGGCGTACATGCTCATACCGGAAATTGCGAGAAGGGATGTAAAAGAACAAAAGGCGTATATCGACACGATTGTGGTGGGCTACTCGTTCTTGGTCGCCATAGTAGCAGCTCTCGCTGCTGTAAGCGCCCCTCTAATCGTGCATTATTTTTTCCCGGTATTGTCAGAGGGAAGAATGGACGAGCTTGTGCTCCTCTCGCGTATCCTCCTCTTGCAGGCAGTATTTCTTGGTTTTTCCAACATTGCTGCGGCAATTACGCAGTACAAACATCGCTATACTCTGTATGCCATTTCTCCCATCGTCTACAATCTGGGGATCATGTTTGGCGCTGTTGCGCTCTACCCTCGGTTTGGACTCCTGGGGCTCGTCCTAGGAGTGTGCCTCGGAGCGGCAGCACACCTTCTCATTCAGGTTCCCTCGATTGTGAACGATGGATTTTTACGTCGTATACCGCGTTTTCATGATGCGCGCGCATTTATTGATACGGTACGACTCTCTTTGCCGCGGGCGCTCGCACTCTCAATGAACCAGCTCGCATTTTTCGGCTTGCTCGCACTCGCGGGCACACTTTCCTCGGGTTCGATCTCGGTGTTTATGTTTGCCTACAACCTTCAAGGGGTACCTCTTTCGATTATCGGAGCTAGTTATGCGACAGCCGCGTTTCCCACGCTCGCGTACGCGTTTTCGCGGGGAGAATCAAGGCTCTATGTCTCGCAAGTGGCGATCGCCGCTCGACAAATACTTTTTTGGACGCTGCCCGCACTCTCGCTTACGATTATTCTGAGAGCGCACATCGTGCGCGCCGTGCTCGGAACTGGCGCTTTTGATTGGACTGACACCCGTCTCACGGCCGCGGCACTCGCACTTTTTGCGATTTCCCTTACCGCACAAAGTCTCACGCTCCTTCTGGTGCGGGCGCTCTACGCGGCCGGAAAAACGCTTATGCCACTCGTTATTGCTGGCCTTACGGCGGTGCTTACCATCATGCTCTCCCTCTGGCTGCTTTCGTTTGTTTCAAATCCGGCAGGAGCTAATTTCCTTGAAGCGCTCCTTCGTGTGCAGGATGTGGGCGGTATACAGGTGCTCGCACTCGCGCTTGCATATTCGGTCGCATCAATTGCAGGGACCTTCATACTCTGTCTCTACTTTGCCGATCGTTTTGGACATTTTTTCTCAGAAATCGGGAGATCGTGGTGGGAAGCACTTACCGCGGCATTTGCAGCGGGTGTCGTTGCGTATGCTGTTCTTAATGTGATCGGAGATTTGACACTCTCGACCACACTGGGAGAAATTGTCCTCAAAGGTGGCGGCGCGGGAATTATGGGACTCCTCGCGGCAGGACTCACGTACTACCTTCTCGGAAATAGGGAATTTGCAGAAAACGTCGCGGCACTCCGCAAACGCATTTGGAAGGATGTGGAGCCGGTAGTGTCGGCGGAGCAGTCCGCGTAGAGTCTTGACTCGGTAAACTGATTACAGTAGCCTGTGAACAGCGACTACATAAGACGATTTTCATCGGTTGCGGCCCCTGTCCAAATAGGCAGGGGCCATCACTTTGCCTATCGAGCGTATCAACGTACACTTACCCTATGTCCTCTAACATCCGTAATTTCTC
>CAYMRY010000035.1:0-5105 GCA_964393065.1 uncultured Candidatus Saccharibacteria bacterium | reverse complement strand
ACTATTGAGAAGCGCGAGATGCGCGATCAGGTGTTGGATAAGATGGATCTGGAGCGCGAGCGCGGTATTACCATCAAAATGGCGCCTGTGCGCATGCTCTACGCTCTTGGCGAGACGCCTTATATTCTTAATCTTATTGACACTCCTGGGCACGTTGATTTTGCCTATGAAGTGTCCCGCGCACTCTCTGCCGTTGAAGGTGTCGTCCTTCTCGTCGATGCCACTCAAGGTGTCGAGGCTCAGACGCTCTCGGTGCTCTCGACCGCGCGTGAACTAGGTCGCGTTATTATTCCCGTTGTAAACAAAGTCGACGCGCCGCATGCGCGTGTCGATGATGTGCGCAGTGAACTCGCACTTTTGTTAAATTGCGATGAGAGCACCGTCCTCCTCACCTCTGGTAAAACGGGAATCGGCGTGAAGGATTTGCTTGACGCTATCGTTAAGCGTATTCCGCCGCCAACAAGTAGCGGCGATAAATTGCAGGCGTTAGTCTATGACTTCTCATATTCAGATCACCGCGGTGTCATCGTGTACTGTCGCCTTTTTGGCGGAAAAGTCGCAAAAGGTGATTCGCTCACACTTGCCGCAGCGAATGCGAATTTTACGGCGCTCGAAGTTGGGGTCCTTACGCCGGATGAAAAACCGCGCGATGTACTTCTCGAGGGTGAAATCGGCTACATTGTCACCGGCATAAAGAAGCCGGGCATTGCGTCCGTCGGTGATACGGTAGTAAGCTCGCGCCAGTCGGCGCCGGCGCTCGGCGGATATCGTCAACCAGCGCCCGTTATTTGGGCCTCTGTGTACCCCGAATCACAGGATGATCTTTTGCAGCTACGCCAAGCGCTCGAGAGGCTTCGCCTCACGGACTCTTCGCTCTCCTACGAAGAAGAATCCTCCGGTGTAATGGGCAAAGGATTTCGTTGCGGATTCCTCGGCATGCTCCACTTGGAAATCATTGTGGAACGCTTAAAGCGCGAGTTTAGCTTGCCGCTTGTCGTCACCATGCCGACGACGGTATACGAACTCACTCTCACGAATGGCAAAGTAGAAGAAATTTACAATCCTGCACGTTTTCCCGATGATGGCACGGTAAAGCAAGTGCGTGAGCCCTGGGTAGCTCTCCAAGTGATCTCACCGCCGCAGTACCTCGGCGGCATCTCGCAAATTCTATTTGATCACGAAGCTATCGTGGGTGATACGGAGACCCTTCCCGATGGTAAGGTGAAGCTCAATTCAGAGATGCCGCTGCGCGAATTGATGCGCACGTTTTTCGATAAGTTAAAAAGTGTGTCGTCGGGCTTTGCTTCACTTTCGTACGAACTTATAGGACTGCGCAACGCCGATGTTGTGCGGCTCGATGTCCTCGTTGCTGAGGAGTTGGTGCCGGCTTTTGCACGCATCGTATCTGAACGCCGCGTGCGCACTGAAGCCGAAGCTCTCGTTGAAACGCTCGAAAAACTCCTCCCGCGCCAATTGTTCGAGCTCAAGATCCAGGCAAAATGCGGCGGCAAAATCATCGCTTCACGCCGCAAATCAGCGATGCGCAAAGATGTAACCGGGTACCTGTACGGTGGCGACATAACCCGCAAAATGAAGCTACTTGAAAAGCAAAAGAAGGGGAAGAAGAAAATGCTCGCCCGTGGCAAAGTCGACATCCCTCACGACGTTTTTTTGAAGGTCATCAGAGGAGGGGAATAGAAAAGCGGCGCCTGGAGGCGCCGCAAACCGTTCACTGCTTCAATTCAGCCTTGAGTGTCGTGTAAGTTCGTGATGTATTTTTTCTCGCTCAGCACCTGCGCGCTTGAGATACTCGTGTGCGAGGGAAGCTTGCTCATCATACATTGCGAGTAACACATGCGAGCAGGTCAGTTGATGCCCGTCGACGTACTTTAAGGCATGAACGAAGAGCATTCGCTTAAATGCTTCCGTTTGTTCTGTTTCATAGTCGCCGACCATCGTTATGGTCAAGTTTTTCGAGTGCTCGCCAAGGTGCTTGAATGTATACTCCTCTATCAATTCAACATCTCCTCCGGCGGCGCCAATAATTCCTCGAACATCCTTTTCTTGAAGGAGCGCGAGGAGTAAGTGCTCAACGAGTACATACTGATGCCGCCTCAACTTCGCCGCTCGGATTGCGGTTTCGATAGCACGCGTGAGTGCCACTGAGAAGTCTGCCATTCTTTGATGCCTCCACTTTAGGTCAGGCCTAGCGACAAACTACTATGGTATGCCGATTCGTCAATAAAGGGCATCAGATACCCTATGAATCCTTATTAATCCGTTTAAATACGGCTTCACATGTCAATCCGGCTTTTGTGAGAAGCTTGTGTGCTAAGGCCGCGCTCTGCGGATTCTGACATAATGGTTTCGTAGGTGCTAGAACCCAAAAAGGAGAAGAGTAAGGCCTGGCGCAAAGAAGAGCACCATACCGAGGATAATAAGGACTGCTACCACCATCCAAATAATGTTGAGGACCTTTTTGGTCTTGCGATGAAAGAGGAAAGACATAAAGCTAGATGCTACTATAATACCCTATGGCGACATTTGAGCAACGTCGTGACCCCATTCGCGTCATGTGGCGTCGCGTCCTCATGCTTATACTCCTCATACTTGTTGTGTTTGCGCTCCGGGGAGTGTGGGGCGTGTATCAAAAATCAACCGAGTCATATGCCCTCAAAACAGAGGCGCAGGTCAAACTTCATGAGCTCAAACAGCGAGAATTCGAGCTTAGATCGGAGATTTCAGCGCTTCGATCGAAAGACGGCGTCGAAGCCGAGCTTCGAGAAAGGTACGATCTTGCTGGTGAAGGCGAGGGTGTCGTCGTGATCGTTGATCCACCAGCTCCACCACCAGAGCCAGACCCGACGCCGCTTCAGCGATTTAAATCTCTCTTCTTCTGGTGATATAGTGTCGTCACGCGGAAATTGAAGGTCTGTTTCCGTCGCGCGGGCATAGTTTAGTGGTAAAACTTCGGTCAGGGATTCTTTGTGCGGGATTAGTTTAGTGGTAGAACGAATGCTTCCCAAGCATTAGATACGAGTTCGATTCTCGTATCCCGCACAAAAAATCTCTGTACCGGTAAATTGGGGCCCCGCCCCCTATTTACTCTCTCGCATTAGATCGGAGTTCGATTCTCCGTGCCCGCACAAAGAATCCCGGTGTTAGTGAATTGAGGCCTCGCCCTCCTATCACTCCCTCGTACTAGATACGACTTAGATTGTCGTATCCCGCACGTAGTGCGAAGTACTGATTTTTTGTCACACACCAATTCCTTTTAAAATATGGTTGGGAGTCTGGTTTCTGCATTGTGCAAAAGGTGATGTGTTATACTACGCTTCCTATTAAATAAGCGCATGACCACTATGTCCACGCAACCTACGGTGACTATTTACTCGACTCCCACATGTCATTTTTGTGGCATGGCGAAAGAGTTTTTTAAGACAAATAATGTTGCTTACACAGAACACGACGTGGCAGCGGATATTGAGCAGCGCAAAGCGATGATCGAAAAGAGTGGTCAAATGGGCGTTCCTGTCATTATGGTTGGGGATAAGCTCGTTGTTGGCTTCGACGAGGAAGAATTGCGTTCACTCCTTAGTCTCTAATTCCCCGCGCCCAGAATCGAACTGAGATCAAACCCTTAGGACGGGCACGTTCTATCCATTGAACTACGCGGGGTTGTTGGCACTCTAGCATGCGGCATTTCAAAAAACGAAGCCGCGGGTCCTTCCCGCGGCCATAGCCCGAATTAACCATTCGAGCGAATGCACTGTACACTATCTACGCCTCGTATGCTTTGAATGAGCTCCACTGAGAGATCGTGTACCGTGACCACTACTATTCCTGCCTTGCGCCCTCGTGTATCGATCTCGAGTTGTTCTCTCGTAGTCCTGAGTATCTTCGCGATCGCCGACAGTGCAACTTCTTCCGATTTTTCGCACCTACGCAGCACGGCTATGTGATAGCAGGTCATTTTTCTCCTCCTCAAGAACTCTCAAACTTAAGCGAGCCCCTTCCAGAGCTCGCTTTTGTGATTATTGTGGTGAAATAATGACAAAGGTCAGCCCTTGAAGGAGCATCGAGAGCATGACGAGATTCCCTGACCTTTTCCCATTTGCATGTGTAGAATATAGCAAAAACAGGCGGACGGGGCAATACTGTGGATAAGAGATGCGAATTCAGGGAAGGCTGATAGAATGAAGCCATACACATTATCGAATAGTTCGTATGAATATGTTGAATAAACACATTATGAAGTGCTGGCTCTGGAGGGGTATGTGGGGCCTTGCAGCTCTTTCGTTCCTCTTAGCATGGGTTTCTGTTATTATGCGCGCTCCAATTGGTCAGTTTGATCCGCTCTTCTTGCTCTGGAATGCGCTAGTTCTCGGAGTACTTGCGACCCCGATCAAACTTGATTGCCACAGCTGTAACACGTGCAATCCGTCGACCATGGCGTCGCATTCTCACTCACACGATTCAAACCAAATGTAATAGCGAGGAAATTTGTTTCGTCGTCGCGGGGCTTCAGCTTCGCGACGACGTACGCATATGGGTATCGAATACGAAGACGACAAGCTTAACGAGATTTTGAAGCTCTCCAAAGAGAACAATAAAATGTTGCATGCGATGCGTCGCAATGCCTGGCTCGGAGGCATTTTTAAATTGTTCATTTGGGTAGCATTTATATTGGCACCCATCTGGCTGTATATGCAGTATGTTGCCCCGGTAATGCAAGGCATGTTGCAGAGTTATCAGGAACTGCAAGGGACGAGCGCCGAGGCCAAGGCGCAGTTTGCGAAGATGAACGAGTATCTAACACAACTCCAAAATCTATCTCCTTTCAGTAGGCCACAGTAGGACGCAGAAGGGCACTTGGGGGTGAAAAACTCTACACCCTATGGTAGTCTAGGGATCATGCTTGGGTAGCTCAGTTGGTAGAGCATTCCCCTGAAGAGGGAAGGGTCACCGGTTCGACCCCGGTCCCAAGCACCGAATGGAGCGTAGCTAATGAGGTGTGTGAACTAAAAAGCGACCTTGGTCGCTTTTTAGTTTTGGGGCCGGTGGAAGGCAGGCTGCTTGCGGCCGTTGGAAAACCGTGGGCGACC
>CAYMRY010000034.1:8411-10542 GCA_964393065.1 uncultured Candidatus Saccharibacteria bacterium | reverse complement strand
CGCATATATATTGTGTAAGCGAGACGTCTGAAGGCGCTGCGGGAAGTGTGTACCGCTCCTACTCTTATACAACCGATGTTGGTGACCGAACTATCAACGTGCGCTTTACGCTTAAATACCCACAATGCGCGAACTACCCCGAACCTAACAGCGGGGCGTGTCGAGCCGAAGAAGCGACTTTTGACGTCGATGAACTTGCTGATCGGATTCTTCAGAGTGTTCGGGTGAACGAGTAGCGACTACCTAGTTACGGGAGTCACCGTGGAGAAAGAGATAGGCATCTTCGAGTGCTTTCACTGCGTCTCCCGCAGCGATATTATTTTGATGATACTTTCCATCGGTACAGTCTCCTGCGGCCCAGATGCGAGGGTTTGAGGTGCGTTGCGTATAGGGATCCGCGATAATTTGGTTGTAGGGCGTCATGTTGACGAGCTCGCGTATCCACTCAGTATTCGGCACAAGACCGATTTCGACGAAGATACCAGAAACGGGAAGGGTACTCTCGGTACCCGCAGTGTCCTTAAGGCGAATTCCATTTACAAATTTGTCGCCTTCGATTGCGACGATCTCTACATTTTTTGCGACGCGCATTTTCGGATGTTTGAGTACTTTCTCGACGGTGAGCTCATCCGCTCGAAAGGTGTCGCTGCGATTGACGAGGGTGACCGTCTTGCAGTACGCAAGAAGTTGCATCGCTGTTTCAAATGCGGCGTTACCGCCGCCGATAACGGCAACATCCATATCAGAAAAGAGTGGGCCGTCGCACGATGCGCAGTAGGTAAGGCCTTTTTGATCAAATTCTTTCGCGCCGGGGACTTCGAGTTTGCGTCTATTGGACCCCGTCGCAACGATGAGACCGCGCGCTTCGTGAACCGACGAATCTGAGCACGTGATAGCAATCGTCGCGCCTTTATCTTCTACTTTTGTCGCGCGATGTGGCGACACAATAGTGAGCCACTCGCCACGATATGCTTCAACATGCGCCTTAAGTTTTTTCGCAAGATCAGCGCCAGAGATAGCAGTGTCCCCGATCCAGTTTTGAATTTCGGGAGAAACAGTACTCTGTCCGCCCCAGTCATCGGTGATAAGAACCGTTTTGAGGCGTTTACGTGCAGCGTACACGGCCGCTGATACTCCAGCGGGTCCACCGCCGACAATTGCAAGATCGTAGGGCATGAAAAATATTCAAAATACTAATGGCTCTCAATTCTACTACACCGTTTTAGAACCGTTTACTTACGACGGAGGAATGAAGGAAAACTGCTCCAGCCATCGTCGTCATTCGAATCTGGCGGTGGTGGAGGAGCGGGCGGCTTCGTTTCGGTACGAGGCGCCTGAGGTGGTGGCACGGGAGGAGTTGGTGCAGAAGCAGGCTTCTCGCGCTCGATGGGCATGTGCTCCGCAATACTCGTTTTCTTTTCAACTTTAATAGGTTGCATTTCAGGCTCTCTCTTTGAGAGACGAGTCGGCACTGGCGTGACCGCACCAGGGATGCCGTGGCGGATACCACCTTCAGGAAAACCAGTTGCAATAACCGTGACTTTGACCTGACCTTTCTTGAGCGTATCGTCGGTAACGGCGCCGAAGATGACTTTGGCGTCTGGATCGATTGCTTCGGTGATGACGTTTGCCGCCTCTTGTACTTCAAGCATTCCGAGATCTTCACCGCCAGCGATCGAAAAGAGAACGCCCTTTGCACCATTGATGGAAACTTCAAGAAGGGGAGAATTGATCGCGAGGCGTGCCGCAGTTTCTGCGCGCTTCTCACCAATTGCAAATCCGATACCCATAAGCGCGGATCCTGCATTTTGCATGACCGTGCGCACATCGGCGAAGTCAACGTTGATGATACCGGTTGTGGTGATCAAGTCGGAGATGCCCTCGACGGCTTGTTTTAAAATATCGTCGCACATAGCGAAGGCATTTTTGATGCCGGTGTCGCGCGAGACAATCGCAAGGAGCTTATCGTTGGGGATGATGATGATTGCATCGACAGCTTTGCGTAGTTCTGCGATTCCGTTTTCTGCGAGGCGCAATCGTTGCGCACCTTCAAATCCAAACGGGCGCGTTACGACGCCAACGGTGAGCGCACCGAGCTCTCGTGCCATTTTGGCCACAGCAGGAGCGGCGC
>CAYMRY010000034.1:5718-8311 GCA_964393065.1 uncultured Candidatus Saccharibacteria bacterium | reverse complement strand
CCAACGGTGAGCGCACCGAGCTCTCGTGCCATTTTGGCCACAGCAGGAGCGGCGCCGGTTCCCGTGCCACCACCCATTCCGCAGGTCACAAAGACCATGTCGGAACCCTTGAGTGCCTCTTGAATCTCTTCACGAGTTTCTTCAGCGGCCTGCTTGCCGAGTTCCGGATTCATTCCGGTCCCGAGACCCCTCGTAAGATTGCGGCCAATATGAATTTTCTTTTTAGCCTTTGATTTGTGGAGGTCCTGCGCATCAGTGTTGACCGCAATGAAATCGACGCCGATCACGTGTGTTGTGACCATGTGGTTGATGGTATTGCCTCCTGAGCCTCCGACACCTACGACGCGGATACGAGCGAATGATTCTACTTCAGGTCGGACTTGTTTTGCCATATGTTTGTGAGGGCATGATACCACAGACGGGTTGATTGCAAATTTGACACACGAGAAGATTCAGCGGCGAATCCTCTCGCTGTGTTTTGATCGATACAGTGAATAAGCGTTAAGGAAGAAGCGAGCGAAATACTTGTCGCACAGCCTCCATCATACGTGAAAGAACATCGCTGAGTGGATGATGGGTGTCGAGCATATCTTCCGCATAACCCCAACGACAAAGACCGAAGGCGACAGCCCACGTGGCATCGAGCGCAGAAACGCGCGGCAACATGAGAGGAAGTCCGATTTGAGAAGGAAGCTTGAGTGCTGCTTTTGCAACATCGGTTGCAGAAGCGAGACCTGCGCCACCACCCGTAATCACAATTCCCGCAGGAAGCAGGCGGTCACGATTGATGGATTTAAGATGCGCCAAAATGAGAAGAAACATGTCTTTGAGGCGTGCGGAGATTACGGTCGTGAGTTTTTTTTGCGATATCGTGCTGCCGACAACTGCGCCGCGCTTGAGCTGTTCTGCTTCCGAGAGCGGCAACTGAAATGACAGCGCAAGTGCATTCGTAATTTCATTCGAGCCGATCGGAAATACCTTGAGCGAGATCGGAATGTCGTTATCAAATACGACAATTGAAAGTGTTTCTGCGCCGATGTTTGCAAGCACAACTCCCGCAGTCTTCTGTGCCTTGTTTAATGTAACCAGGCTCGCCGCAAGAGGCGATGCCATCACGCCGGCAACCTCGATTCCCGCCATTTCAACTGCTTCAATAAGATCGTCGTGATGCTGGGCAAGCATGGTGATGAGCATGGTCTCCACGCCGAGTTTCGTGCCCTGCATGCCGGTTGGACGACCTTGTACGGGATGACCATCGAGTCGAAACTCGAGCGGAATAACGTGGATGATCGCGCGATTGGCGAGTTTGGATGCGGCGCGCTTTTCGCTCTCATCGATGACGCGTTCGATATCATGGCTAGTCGCTATTGCGCCAGAGGCGGTGAGCGTAATTTCTGCGTTCGAGCGCACTTCTTCGAGTGAGATGCCGCCCATGCCGACGCGTGCAGTCTTTACTTGCACGCGTGCTGCGTGGGATGCGCGATCAACGGCGCTGCGCACCGCGGCAGCTACTTCCTTGGTATCGACAATGTAGCCATGCCGCATTCCTTTCGATGATGAAGTCGCGGTAGCAAGTATTTGCATTGGACTATCCGCACTTTGTGGTGCGGCAGCAATGACAACCTTTACCTGATGTGTGCCGATATCGATTCCGGTAAAAATATTCTGAGCCATGGGAAAAAGCGTCTCGCTCTGATTGCGATTCTTGCCATTGTACAGTATTTATGGCTATTTCAAGCCATCTTTCGAGGGGATAATGTGCTTCTTGTGCCCTCAATCATTTTCCGAGAACTTTGAGTAAAATCTCGTCCTCACGCGCATCCATGCGATCGCTGTGGGGAAGTCCGGCTAAATGAAGACAACCGTGCACAAAAAGGTGCGCAATTCGTTGATTAACTGACATATGAAGTGCGCGCGCCTCGCGAGCGGCTTTGCGGATATTAAGAAAAATTTCACCCTCGTTTTTTGAAAGTGGAAATGAAAGCACGTTAGGCTTGTACGATTTTTTGCGATACGACATATTCATGCGCCGTGCGAGCGTGTCCGCACAAATAACAAGGGAGAGTTGGTACCCGGAAGGAAGCGCAGCCTGAGCAAGAGCTTCAAATGGAAGACGCACAGTATCGTTTACTGTGCGTCGTATTTCCACGGTTGTTGTACGCATTTAGCGGGCGATCGGGGTCGATTCGCCAAGACCCGATGAGCGGCCGGTAGCACCCGCATTCGCTGCTGCTGCGGCCTGTTGAGATGCCTGTGCGCTCGTTCCCGTATCGCGCTGAGGACCTCGGCCTCGGCCGCGCTGTGGAGTTTCAACGATTTTACCTTCTTTGATGAGTTCGCGGTAATTTTCGGTGCGAGCGATGCGCTTGAGTGCGCGCTTTTTGGAAACGGTCTTCGAGCGATCGCGCTCATAGTAGCGGCCCTTGCGGACGGTCTGAATAAGGCCAGTACCCTGGACTTTGCGGGAGAACTTACGAATCACCGAAAGGGCGCTCTCCGTGCCGCTTTTCTGTACTTCTGCGTTAATCATGTAGGGGGCACAATACCATGAATCACTGAAGGAAGGCAAATGAATAGGGGATTGACATCATTT
>CAYMRY010000034.1:0-5618 GCA_964393065.1 uncultured Candidatus Saccharibacteria bacterium | reverse complement strand
AGGAGATCCCAGAATCGACGTCGTTCCTCTTCGGTTAAATAATCCACGCTTTGTGGAGCGCGCGGCATAGCGGGGTGCCCTTTTTCAAAAAGTTGAATGAGTGTGCCAAGAGGATCAGAAGCTGCGCGCGGACGCAGTGTTGGCGTGATGGAATCGAGATGTTTGCGTAAAAAGTGGCCGACATCGCGCACAAAACGATTCGACGATTCGTGTGAGCCGATGGAATTGATCGAAAGAACACGCTTCTCGAGTCCGATTTCTTCGGCGATTGCATTTGCCACGATCACGAGAAGCGCTTCTGCGATTGCAGTTGGCGCACCGATTGCGTGAAGTTCAAGTGCGATTGTCGGATACTGACTGCGCGCTCCCGCAGGATGTTTGGTGAGGCGAAAGAGAAGTGGTACTTCGCGATCGACTCGATGCACGGAAAGCGAGAGTCGAGCGCTCTGCATGAGGAGGCGTTCGTCGCGCCTCGCATAAGATAGATCATCCTTCTTTTGGCTACCCGGAAGCGTTCGCTTCCCACGCGCGAGTGCCGTTTCCATAGGAATAAAACCGTAGTATTCCGCCGTCTTGATTGCGCGGGTAATTATAGCCGCTGTGTTATCCAACCGGGTGTTTTTGACTTGTAACATGCGTTAAGCGTGTTCTTAAGGAGTTTCCGTCGCGGAAACAGCATCGGGAAAATCGACATCGCCTGGCAAAATGCCGAGCGATGACACCGGAAAGAGCCGTACCAATACTTGTCCGACGATATCTGCTTTAGGAAGAATGCCCCACACGCGAGAATCCGATGAGACGCGACGATTATCGCCCATCACAAAGTATTCATCCGCGCCGAGTGTAATCTCGGTGCCGGTGGGTCCGCCGAGGTTTTCTGGTGCAAGATAGGGTTCGTCGAGAATAAAACCATCGGGGTAGCTTGCATTGGAGATAATCACGTTTGTTCCTTCGACGGAAACGGTTTCTCCGGGAAGGCCAATGACGCGCTTGATAAGTGTGCGTGGTGCCGTCCAGTCTTTCGTCGTCAGGCGATCGAGTATTGAGCATTCACCGCTCCCCGGAAGACAAAAAACAATTACATCACCGCGCTCCGGCTCTGAGACGCGATAGGAAATTCTATCGGTAATCAAATAATCCCAATTATCAAACGTTGGTTCCATCGATGCACCGGAAACAACATACGGGGCTGCAATAAAAAATCGTATAAAAAGTGCAAGACCGAGTGCGAGTAGCACATACCACGCGAAACCTGACGACGCAGGCGGGCGCACATCCGATGAGGAGTGATCCATAGATGGGTTTTGTATCATCGTTGGATCGGACATCGCAGTTACTATACAGCATTGCATGAATTGACACAAAGAGTTCTGTATGTCGCATACAGATTTTTTTCTCGTTAAAGTATTTTTTTTGCCGTTAGTACTGAGAAAATATTTTTTTAATGTCTGAAGCGTTTTTTCCTTGCACTTTTTTCCTTTTCAGTTTCGAGTCGCGATGCTAGCATGACGCGATGACTTGGGTAGCTGTAGGACTTGGAAATCCTGACGAAGAGTACGCACGAACGCGCCACAATGCGGGGCGTATGGCGCTTGAACAGTATGCGAAGTTGCATGAGTTTGGAGAATGGAAGGAAGACAAAAAAAGTCGCTCGCGTCTCGTGCGGGGTGCGCGTGAAAAGGTGCTCGTCGTATGTATTGCGCCGAATACCTATATGAATAAATCGGGCGCGGCGGTCTTGCACTATGTAAAAAGCATCAAAGCAGCTGAAAAACTCGTCGTTGTATACGATGATCTCGATTTACCGTTCGGAACCATCAAGATTTCATTTGATCGTGGTTCCGGTGGTCATAAGGGTGTTGATTCAATCATGAAAGCACTCAAAACCCGGCGCTTTTGTCGCATTCGTATCGGAATTGCCCGCGCAGGTGTAAGTGCTGAGGCAGCAAAACCTCACGGCGAGGAGGAAGTTGAGAAATTTATTCTCGGGGAATTTACTTCTAAAGAGTTTTCCGAACTTCCTGATGTTTTTAAGCGTGTTTCGGCCGCGCTTGATATGCTTTTGATCGAGGGTAGGGAGAAAGCAATGACTTTGTTCAACGCATAAAGCATGTGTGCGGTGGAAGGAGAGTTATGCACAACTTGCGTACGTCTTCATCTGCGCGTCATCAAGTGCGCCGTATACTCACGATATTACTCAAGCGCGAGCGGGGGATCGCGTGTAGTCTCTTTATTGTTGTATGGGATATCACACGTCGATGGCGAAGTTCGGACTCCTTATTCTAAGTATTGTCGCAGTGCTGATTGCACTGCAGCCTGCGTTTGCTTCGGCGGGTTCCTCAAACATGAGTGAACGCGCGATTGAGCGCCTCTGCGAGCGTCAAGAAAAACTCGGACATCGTCTTTCAAGACCCCTTATTGATCCTTCGTATTGTCACTCAGGAGAACCGGAAGTAACACTTTCGTTTGAGGCAGATCCTGAAGAAATCGATGAGGGCGATTCATCCGAATTAACGTGGGATTCTGACAACGCGACGACGTGTGTTGCGTCGAATGGTTGGAGCGGCACGAAGTCACTCTCCGGTTCACAAGCGGTTTCTCCGGATTCGACGACTACCTATACCTTGATGTGTTCAAAGGGATCTTCTTCGGTGACGCGCTCGGTAACGGTGCAAGTCGATGAAGTGGATGCACCTGAAATTACCTTCTCAGCATCTCCTACCACCATTCAACAGGGGAATTCCTCGACCCTTTCGTGGTCAACGACGAATGCGACATCATGCACTGCCTCCGGAGGCTGGAGCGGCACTAAGGGCACCTCAGGCACGCAGGTAGTTTCGCCTTCTGCGACCACAACCTACATGCTCGCTTGCACGGGTCTTGGCGGATCTGATAACGCTTCTGTTACGGTCAATGTAATTCTCACGCCGACGCCGCAGCCAGTCCTCACCTTTACCGCTTCGCCGCTTACCATCGCACAAGGCGCGACCTCGACACTGACATGGAGCGCAACAAATGCTACTGACTGCGTTGCGTCGAATGGTTGGAGTGGCTCAAAAGGGACATCAGGAACGCTACATGTTACGCCAAGTGCAACAACGACCTATTTGCTCCTGTGTACTGGTCAAAATGGTACGGATTCAGAAAGTGTTACGGTGAACGTGGTTCTTACACCGCCTGAGCCAGTAGTCACACTGGTCGCGGCACCAACTTCTGTTACTCCGGGAGCGGGAACAGCCACAACGACGCTAACATGGACTTCAACGAATGCGACATCGTGTACGGCAAGTGGTGGCGCATGGACGGGATCGAAAGTATTGAACGGAACGGAGATTATTACTCCGAGTGCGACGACGACGTATACTCTGAATTGTTCTGGCCCTGGGGGATCGGATGCGGCCAGTACGACGGTGACGTTTGTGCCTGCCCCGATTATCACACCTACGCTTAACTTCTCTGCAACACCGACGTCGGTCACACCTGGAGCCGGCACAGCAACTTCGACACTGACATGGACTTCATCGAATGTCACTTTTTGCACCAGTTCGAATGGATGGAGTGGTGAGCGTGCAACTTCCGGAAGTCTCATTGTCACTCCTCTCGCTACGACGACGTACCAACTTTCGTGCGGTGGAACGAATGGTACGACAACGCAAAACGTAACGATACACTTTGTCCCAACACCACCCGCTCTGGTGCCAACCCTTAACTTCGTCGCATCACCTACGAGCGTAACACCGGGCGCAGGCTCTGCCACCTCGACGCTGACCTGGGTCACGACGAATGTATCGTTCTGTGCAGCATCGAATGGCTGGAGTGGAACAAAGGCAACATCGAGTAGTCAAATCGTGACGCCACTTGCAACGACGACGTATCAACTTGATTGTGGCGGTGTACATGGCACCACGACGCAGAGCGTGACGATTAATTTCGTTCCGACACCAGTTCAATCCGTTGGTCACCTTCTCATTAGTGAGGTTCATTACAATCCTGATACTGCTCATGGAAAGGACGGCTCGCCTGATGATAACGAGTGGGTAGAGATTTATAACCCTACAGGATCAAGCGTTAACTTAACAAATTGGTGGATTGGCGACACTGCTACATCTTCCGTCGATAAAATTCCTGACGGCACCATAATTCCTGCGGGAGGGTATCTGGTCGTCTCTCAATCTTCAACGACGCCATCATTTTGGCCAAGCGCACCAAGCTCGGTCTTTGTCAGTCTTGAAAATCCTATCGGCGGGGGATTGGCAAACTCGAGTGATGCTGTATTTCTCCTCAATGCGAATGGGGCAACATCGACAATTGATGCGGTCTCTTGGGGAGCAAATACGATGGGTCTGAATCCATCGGTGACGAATGTCGCGGATGGACATTCAATTGCGCGATCGAGCTTACTTACTGATTCAGATACAGCGGGAGATTGGATTGATCGCGCGAGTCCAACATTTGGTTTGTAGATCAGTTTCCAACACCAAAAACCCCGCCTTCGCGGGGCTTTTGGTGTGTCCACACTAGATCCTCTTTATGATCTTTGTTGCGATTGCACTACGCACCGTGTCGTATGCACTCATAAGTGTGCGGATATCGAGCTTGCGTGTTTGCACGAAAGGTATGCCATGCTCGAATGCGAGATACGAGGCAAAGCCCGCTATTGAGCCGAGTACGATATTTTCAGTCTGAATCCACACCGATGTCGCAGGAATAACCGTCACCGCAGCAACAAGAACGTCACGATCGAAGACGTTGATGACGGTTTTAAGTGCGGTGGTAACGGTATTCATGACGATGAAGTAGTGAGTGGATTACTTTGCATTGGTGAAAGAGAGGGTCATGCGGCGCTCCTTTGGTTCGAAGAGTTTGATCGTGAATGGATACACCTTGCCCAGTTCGAGCGCGGAGCGGAGTCCTTCTTCGTTTGCAAACTCCGAGATGTGCACGAGACCTGCAACCCCCTCTTCAACTGATGCGAGAGCGCCATGTTTGTTGTACTTGATGACAACAGCGTTTACCGTCTGATCCTTCTTGTACTTCTGCGCTGCGGATTTCCATGGATCTTCGGTGAGTGCCTTGATTGAGAGCGATACCTTGTCGTCCTTGATTTCGATCACCTTCACTTTAACCGCTTCGCCTACTTTGTAGCGGCTCTTCGGATTTTCAACGAGTGCCCAATCCATTTCGGAGATGTGCACGAGTCCTTCGAGGCCTTCTTCAAGCTTCACGAAGACACCAAATTCAGTCGCGCCGGTAATAACACCATCAAGCGCGTCACCAACGTGGTACTTCTCTACGAGCGAGCTGCGCTCCGAAGATCCCGCGCCTTTTTCAGAGAAGATAAGCTTCTGCTCTTTCGGGTTTGCGGTGATAACGAGAAGTTCAAGCTTAGTGCCGACGAGCTTCTTCAATTCAACGAAGATTTTTTCTTTGTCGCCATCCGGAACGCGAGGGTAGTGAAGGGGTGCGAGCTGGGACGCAGGCAAGAAGCCTGAAATGCCTTGCCAGTTGATGATAAGTCCGCCCTTGTTGGCATCAGTGATAGGAAGCTCGAACACTGTCTTCTTCTGCATCGCTTGCTCTGCCTCGCTCCAAATGAGAGCCTGGCGTGCTTCGCGGAG
>CAYMRY010000033.1:0-10604 GCA_964393065.1 uncultured Candidatus Saccharibacteria bacterium | reverse complement strand
ATCATAATTGTACAATCTACCGCAATACCAACTGGCGTCATGACGATGAGATCATGAACCGCCATCGTCACATTTGAGCTCATCATTATTTCGCGCAGGCGTTTATCATTTTGTTGAAATGTTGCCACGACTCCGAGAAGTGCGGCGGCAATAGCAACAAGGTTGTACCACGCTTCGTACGTAAACCACCCGACGGCGATCGTAAGAACGATAAAGAGATACATGAACGCTTTGTGCTTGCAGAAAATGCTTGTGATAAAGCGCACGACAGAAACCGCGACAACTGCGGCGGCAGTCGTTTCGCCAAGAACATAGAAATGGAGCGAGAAGAGTGCGGACATTAACGCAAATGCCCCGAGCACGTGCTCACGCTTTTTTAGTTGGAACGAAAGGAGTCCCGCCCCAAGCGCGCAGGCTGCAATAATTTGAGAGATGATAAATGGACTCACAGCTGCGTATTGTACCGCATCATATTGTTGTATGACTCAAGACAATGAAAGAAATGAGTTCGGTCAGGTATCTTAGCGCACTATCACTGTTTTCACCTTAGTCTCCATACTGTTTTGTACGGTCACGGTATACGTGCCAGGTTGTGCGTACGTATGCGACTGGTTGTGAGGAACCATATAGGTACCATCAAGATAAACCGCAGGAAAATTCTCTACCGATCCGTCCCCCCAACTAACAGTATAAGGAAGAGCGGGTGTTTGGATAGAAGTTGCCTGCCCATATGACGCAACCGCAATGCGTACGGTCAAGGGAGCACCGCCATCGCTCGGATCAAGTCCGACTCGAAGAGACACAATGTTCCCCTTCACACTTGGTCCACAGAGGGGTCCAAGAAGATGGTACAATCCGAAATAATAAGCCGAAGCTGTTGTTAGCTCGCACACATCAAAGGCGGGTATGATTGTTCGTCCACCAGACATCATACCTTCCCTCAGGAACCATGCACCGTTGCGACATTGGTGATACGGTGCGAGCGCTGTTGTGATACCCGTTATCTCACTTCCAACAAAAACACTAGGGTCGCTCGCAATCGTTCCATGAGGAACCGTGCGCGCGAGTCCACTTGCGTTGTACACGTTGCACGATTTCATGTTTACGGAAACTGTGGGTGACGTGACCGTGCAGGCCGCTGATCCATACGAACCCGATAACGTGCCATTGTTGCACGTGCGCTGTTCACTCACGCACTGATTAGGAGAGATCACACTTGCGCTTTGGTATGCGGCGACCGAATCACCATGGGCGATTGTCTGATTGTTAAAACTGCACGACGCCATATTCTCTTGACTAACCGAACAGGACGCGTAAACGAACACATCATTGAACGATCCGTTATTGCACGTGTGTTGACCTGCTACCGAGGAGCATAACTGACCGGACGGGACCATTGACGCCGAATAGGCTGTCACCGACGCACCGTGAGCAACTGTTTGACCGTTAAATGTACATGAGGTATTCGTAGTTTCGACTGCAGCCCGCACGCTGCACGTAGCATGTGGAAATGAACCTGAGAGCACACCGTTTAAACACGTGCGAGTTTCTCGCACCGCCTCACAACTCTGACCGTAGACTACCGACGAGAGTGCGTATGCATTCACCGAGGAACCGTGCACAATAGATTGACCATTAAAAGCACACGATTGCGTGGTTTGGTTGGTGGTCGCAGTAGGAATCGTTATCGGCAAATTATTCGCTTGAATACCGCAGGTTGATGCAATCGCAGCTCGAGTAAGAGGTCCCACCCGCCCGACTGCTGGAAGCCCGTGCTCTCTTTGGAATCGAACAACATTGACATGCGTCAGCCTGCCGAAATAGCCGGAGATATACGCACTTGGCTCGAGATCGTAGTAATCAACGAGAAACATTTGCAGCTCAGTGACTTGTCCTTGCCTTGTCGCGTCGCGATCGCCGCGCTGAAGGTCTAGCGTAAGATTCGGGCAATACTGAGAAGATGCGGGCCCGTAATCAAATGTCTGCGCGTGAGTAATAGAAAAACTCCCCAAAGCAATGACAACCACTGCGAGGAGTACGGATATTCTATGCATACGTATATATTAGCAACATTATGCAGTGGGAGAATGCGAATTGTGGATAATACTATTCACATATACAGTGCACCGAACATACCTCTTTCGTAATTGAGTAAGACGGTTTCCGTCATTCTTCTATTGAAGAAAGGAGGTATCCACGCCGTTCTTCCAGCATTAGTAGCTATTTTCGGCTTACGTACCGAACCCCACATTACTATTTAAAAGGCGTCAGGCCTACATCAAAATTTTTCACCAAAGCTCGGTACTCGATAAGGTTTTCATCATATGATGCATTTCTTTGATTGTTCAAAATAATCTCATACGTGGTACCTCCAATCGTGAACATCGTGGCGGCTCGCTTTGCGCCAGAATTTGATCCAACAGACCCAGTCATTTCTATTGCCGCCCTATCGAGAATCCGCATTTCCCTATTAACCGTATCGACAAATACATCTGAAGAGTATTTTCGCAATGAGTCCTCCAGTAATAAAGAACTTGTCGCTATTGTAATGGTGTTTCCTTGTCCCAAATCCAGAGTGGTGTTGCCTGCAACAGATACGACGTTCCAGGTATTGGGAGCACAAAGACTATATCCCCCCACCCTGACAATATTTTTGTCACTCTCACAGCGCGAAGCGACCACGAATTGAGTAAAAAGATTCGTTTGACGTACCGCGAGATACCCGAACAAGCCTACGATAAGCGCAATAGCTACAATGGCAACTTTTTTCATATCATTGAAACTATTGTCACGATGTACACTAATTATTAAATTAATCTACTTCCTCCTACTTCCTCGCCAAAGCAATCACATGACCCAGGAATTGCGGCATTGAAGAGCCTACACTTTCGAGCATTTTGGGAAATGCAGCGTGTTCGTGGAGATGCGGTAAAGAATCCACTTCAAGTAAGTAGGGTCCCTGCTTCGTCACGATGAAGTCGGCGCGCGAGTAATGCGAAAGACCAAGCGCACGATGTGCGTGCTTCGCGAGCGCGACAAGTTCTGCCTTGTGATCATCCTCAAAATCACTCGGTACCATATGCTGATGTAAGGAGCCCATATGGTGCTCGTATTGGAGAAATGGCGCGCCTTGTGGCAGCATGACGCGAACAGGAGGTAGCGCATATAAATCCTCCCCGCGAAAATCCTCAATCACACCGACCGTTGCTTCATCACCGCGTATAAATTCTTCGACTAATGCCGCACCAAAAGTGTCAAGCGCGTCAGCAAGTGCATTTGGTAGGTGCACAATGGTCGCCACAATGACGATTCCGTGTGACGCTCCGCCGCGCGCAGGCTTTACCATGTAGGGCGGACCGAATTGAGCGAATACTTCGCGTGCCATATCGCCCGTATCGCGCTCCTCGGAGACGGTAAACGGCAGAGAGCGCGGCATGCGTACACCAGAGTGCCGCAAAACTTCCGCCGCACGCGTCTTATCAAGCGAGAGCGCGCTTTGTATCGGACGCGAACCCACATACGGCACACCCGATTGCTCAAGAATGCGTTGCACGGTGCCGTCTTCGCCAACCCCACCATGGAGCGCGTTCAGCACAACGTCGAGTTGCGTAAGAGCGCGTAGTGGTGTCACTGGAATTCCTCGCGAGTGCCACATCCCCCCTTTGTCGATAAATATATCGCGCGTATCAAAGTCATCCTCCGAGAGTGAATTCAAAATATGCGCACCGGACTTGAGCGAAAGATCGTATTCGGCCGATGTGCCGCCGCGAAGAACACCCACAGTGGTGCGAGCCATGCTCAAAGTATATCACTCGTTTGTCGAGAACTACTGCACAATATTCACGCTTTCCCCACCCTCTGTTTCTTGTGGAATCTCTGTCGTAGTTGTTGCAGCTGCATCGATAAAAGTAATACCCGTTGGAAGAACAAACATTGAAGGATCAAGTGTCCAGATGCGGCGGCAGCGCGAAATTGAGAAAAGATTTGCTTCGGTGGAAGAATCACCGAGATTGAGGACACTTTTACGTGCGTAGTCGATCGTATCAGCCCAGGTATACGCGGAACCATCTTCGTAGACTACCGTGTGGAACGAAGACGAAACGCCTTGTCCTGCAACAACATAATCAGCGCGAAGGCGGCCATGACCCACATACATGGTGCCCGTGAGACCCTCAACACTGGCATCACCAATCTTGCAGCGCATCGCCGGAAGCGTGAGGAATTGGTTCCACGTACGAAGCGCCCCTACATCAGGAACCCAAAACCACCACCCCGCAAGAACAACGAGGACAAGGAGGATACTACCGATAGCGTATGATGTGTAGGTGTTCATAGATTGAGTATAGCGTAATGGGGAGTGCAGTATAGCATAGTGACGTTGTAATTCGTCCGATCTTTCCGATCACCGTACGCGGAGTCGTTTACGGTGGTACGTAATCGCAAAACGATGCGCTTCGCTGTTGGCGAGTAATATATCGCGCTCAAAGTCACGGATGCTATTTTGATCACCAGCGAGCCGCTCCGGCTGATGGCGCTCATTCTTCACGACACCCACAATCGGTATCATGATTCCGGCATTCGAGAGCACTTTACGCGCCGCATTCATTTGCGCTGTCGAACCATCAACGACAATAACACGAGGGTACTGCCATTCAGGATGAAGGAATCTGCGCGAGAGCACTTCCGAGAGAGCGCCCGGGTCGTTATTCGTGTATCCGCGAACCTTGAACTTACGATACGCACTCTTCAGCGGCTGGCTATCCTCAATTGCAACCATTACACCGACCGTCTCGGAGCCTGCCGTATGCGCGATATCGAACGCTTCTATGCGTGAAGAACCGGCACGCACCGCTCCCCCTGTTGCAAAGCGTGATTCACTTTTAATAAGGGAAATATCGCGAATGTGAGTTAGGGCCGCAATCTGCCGACGCGCCTCCTCAGCTTCTTCGAAGCGCTCTTCTTCTGCAGCGCTCTTCATCACAACCTCAAGTTCTTTCACAAGCGCTCGCTTCTTCCCGCTAAAGAGGAGGAAAATATTATGAATCTTGTGCGCATATTCGCGTGCGTCGGTTTCGCCCGAGCATACACCGGGGCACATGCCAATCTGGCGATTAAAACACGGCTTACAGATCACCTTAGAGGCGTCGCCTCTAAGGTTGCGGCGTGTTCTAATCTGATCTTCACACGGTGTGCATTTTGAATCGCGATAGGGAAAAATGCGACGTACTAATTTCATCGCGTCGCGTAGCGCGAGTCCCTGCGGAAACGGCCCAAACAGATGCTTGATTGCACCTCCCTGCCAGTTGGTAAATAAATCGCGTCCGCGTACGACAAGTACCTTTGGAAATTTTTCTTTGGTGATGACAAGATAATTAAAGCTCTTGTTGTCTTTCGAGAGGATGTTGTACGGTGGCTCGAGCTTTTTGATGAGATTAGCTTCGAGGATGAGCGCTTCGAGCACAGAATCAGTCTGCTCCCACGTGAGGGCATCTGCCTCAGCGACCATGCCTACGATCGCATTCGAGCGCGCCTCGGCCAAATCGAGGGCAAAGTAGCTGCGCACACGATCGCGCAGCGATGTTGCCTTGCCGACATACAAAATCTTCTTCCCCTTCTGGAAGCGGTATACCCCCGGCTCTTCCGGAAGGTCGTAGTTTTCGAGGTCTGCGCGTTGCATGTAAAAAGTCTGCCCCGCCGCTTGCGATTATGCAAGGACGGGGCGCGTTTAGCTCAAAGCGCAATGACAGCGCTTGCTGACACGGGGCGTATGATGATTTGTCCATTCGGACAGGGAAATTCCCCCATGAGCTCGATGATGTCGAAACCCGGCGTGCGTTGCTCGACAGCATGCACATAGACTTCGTGTTGGACACACTCGGGCACAATGGCGCGATCGATGTAATCTCGTACATTGTCCCGTACGAATCGCTGAGTGAGCCCACTATCATGGACGCAACTGCCCTTCGCGTCTTTGTATGCACGCTCGACGAGCTTGTGAAGAGTTTCCTCCCAGCCGTTTTCGTGCTGGCGCACGAGATCAAGTCCGTACTGTCGACACAGCGCATCCATCGCTTTTTCGACATCCCAAAAGCATTTCCAGTAGAAGTAAACACCTTTCATGGAGCACCTCTTGATGAGAACATCCTAAAGCCTGAGTGTACCATTCTAAAAATAAGTTCTAAGAAATTTTCTGGGGATAAACGCAGTAAAAAAGCAGTACGCCACGAATTTCTCCGTGGCGTAATTTCATGCAGCACACAAGTAACCGTTATTCGATGCGGATGTGGCGTTCACGTGCCTCTTCGATGATCGGTTCAGGTAATGTGGTAAAACCGCATTCGACGAACGCTGTGTGTGCCGCTAATGCTTCGCATAGTGGCAATGCTCTACGTGTGTAGACGCGGACGAATGTGTCTCTCTCGTCCTGAGCAGAATACACACCCATGAGGCAAAAGATGGGCCAAGTAGTCGGGCTAAGTGGAAAGGTCTTGCGATTTTCCGTCATTTCACTTCCCCTTCTCGTCTTAGAACTGTCCTAAAAACGCACTCTACACCACAAGCGGCACTGTATGCAAATCACCCTGGGGACAGCGCCTACTTCTTCTTTTTAAGGACGCGCTTTAAGTAGTGTCCCGTATGAGAACCCTTGATATTTGCGACCTGTTCGGGCGTGCCTTTTGCAACGATTTTTCCTCCGCCAGAGCCGCCCTCCGGCCCCATATCAATGAGGTAATCCGCGCATTTTAAGACATCGAGATTATGCTCAATGACCACGACGGTATTTCCGCGATCCACGAGTCGCTGTAAAATCTCGATAAGCTTTGCAACGTCGTCGTAGTGGAGCCCCACGGTTGGCTCATCGAGAAGGTAGATGGTTTTTGTTTGGAGTGGTCGATACAGTTCCGACGCAATTTTGACGCGCTGTGCTTCGCCACCCGAGAGCGTCGTCGCGCTTTGTCCGAGCCGCAAATAACCAAGGCCGACATCAAGGAGTGATTGTAGGCGATCCGAAATGGCTGGTATATCTTCAAAAAAAGCATGAGCTTCTTCGACGGTCATTTCCAAGACATCATGAATACTCTTCTTCTTAAATTTTACTTCGAGCGTCTCTTTCATAAATCTCTTCCCCATGCACACATCGCACGTTACATATACCGTCGGCAAGAAGTGCATTTCAACCGCAACAAGTCCATTCCCTTCACACGCCTCACAGCGACCGCCTTTCCGATTGAACGAAAAGCGGCTCGGACCCCAGCCGCGCGAACGTGCCTCTTCCGTCATCGCAAACATATCGCGGATATGCGTCCATGCGCCGGTGTATGTTGCGGGATTGGAGCGCGGTGTGCGGCCAATAGGAGACTGGTCGATCAAGATTGAGCGGCCGAGATACTCGGTTCCCGTAAATTCCGATACATTGTGCACCTTCGAACTCTTTTTTACTTTATCGAAACGCGCTTGCAGATTGCGGTGCAATATTTCGTAGAGAAAGGTCGACTTCCCTGAACCGGATACGCCCGTTATGCAGACCAATTTTGAAAGCGGCACATCTACACTCACATTCTTCAAACTGAATTTGTTCGCACCAACAATTTTAATCTTGCCGCGATCTGCTGTACGACGCTCTTTCGGCACTTCAACACGTGCTTCGTCGCGCAAGTACGCGAGTGTGCGGGAGCCGGATTTGTTGGTTTTTGCGGTGAGGAGATCCTCCAGCCACCCTTCGGCGACGATATTTCCTCCATGCGTACCTGCGCCCGGGCCGATATCGATGATGTAGTCCGCAGCGAAAATGGTGTCCTCATCATGCTCAACGACGAGCACTGTGTTGCCGAGTTCGCGCAAGTGCTTCAAGGTGGCAATAAGGCGATCGTTATCCCTTTGATGCAAGCCAATGGTCGGTTCATCGAGTACATAGAGGGCACCCACAAGCCCCGAGCCGAGTTGCGAGGCAAGGCGGATGCGCTGCGCTTCGCCACCCGAGAGCGTGTTGGCTTTACGATCAAGCGTGAGGTATTCAATCCCCACGTCGAGCATAAACGTAAGGCGACTGTGAATCTCCTTAATCACCGCTTTGGAAATTTCTTTCTCTTTGTCGCTCAGATCGAGGCTATCGAAAAACGCCTTTGCTTCATCAATCGCCATAGAGGAAACATCGACAATATTTTTGCGCACGACCTCAGCTCCATTTTTGTTCTCAAGGAATACATTGAGCGCTTCTGAGCGAAGGCGTGCGCCGTGACAGCTTTCGCACACTTCATCACCCCAAATATATTTCGTACCAAGGCCATTGCACGTCGGACACGCACCGTAGGGCGAGTTGAATGAAAAAAGGCGCGGCTCAATTTCAGGGAAAGAAAAACCGTCATCCGGACACATAAATTTTGCCGACACGATCCGCTCACCGTTGGGGTCTGTAATTTTAACCAAACCCTCTGCTTCATGGAGCGCGCGCTCGATAGCTTCCCCAGCGCGCTCGCGCGCACCCTTCGGATCGTCATTAAATTCGCTGATGAAAATATCATCGACGACGATATCGATATTGTGTTTGAAATGCTTCTTTAATTCGACGCGCGTACGTAGCGATTTCTCCTCGCCGTCCACAACTGCCTTCTCAAAACCTTTATTGAGCATGTCGTAAAGCATTTGGTAGTACTCTCCTTTGCGCCCTACAACAACCGGCGCTGAGATGCGGATTTTCGCATGCGATACGCCAGCGGTCAGCGTCACGCCTGATTTTTTTGCAAGTTTACTCGTCTTTTCTACGGAGCTGAGGACGCTCTCCAGAATTTCTTCGTTCGACATTTTCTTCACTTCTCTGCCACAGATCGGACAGTGCGCATGACCGATGCGCGAATAGAGAACACGCAGGTAGTCATAGATCTCGGTAATCGTCGCGACGGTTGAGCGCGGATTGTTGGAGCGGCTCTTTTGATCAATCGATATTGCGGGTGAGAGACCCGAAATCTCGTCGACATCGGGCTTTTGCATCTGACGAAGAAATTGTCGCGCGTACGCTGAAAGCGATTCAACATACTTGCGCTGACCCTCGGCGAAGATAGTATCGAAGGCGAGCGATGATTTCCCCGAACCCGAGAGTCCAGTAAAAACAATCATTTTGTTACGCGGCATTTCAACACTCACGTTTTTGAGGTTATGCGTGCGAGCGCCCTTGACGATTATCTTCCCCGCGTCTGCCTGTTTTTTTGAGGTGTCACTCATAGGTATTTCAGCAATTCGGCCCCTCGATGGGTGCGAGGGGTACACGAGGACTATACCACAGAGCTTAAAAAGCGATGAGGGCCGCATAGCGGCCCTCAAGAAATGATACGAACGAAGAGTGACCGCTAATGTGCGCCACTCAATCCGCCGCCGTAAAAACGACCTTGGCGATGCGGCGAGAGCGTAATGCTCTTTGTGGTAAGCGTGAAGCGGCCGCGGTTGGGAAAATAAACAGGACACTCACCCTTCCCATTTTTCCAGGCATCCACCTCTTTTTGGCTCCACTCGCTTTCCGGCGGCACCCGCCCAACGAGTCCGCTGTAAAGCCCATTCGCAAGAGGTCGTCCGACCGTCGCATCTTGGCCGTATGGTGGAGGATTCTCCACGTCGAGGAACCTCGAATGCCGCCACGGCCAAAGTTCAGTATTCGAAGTAGTTTTCGCTCGGATCATTTTTTCCTCACCTGTTGCTGGCACTCGCGCTACGGTACCACGGCTTTTTTAGAATACAACCGCTTCCTCCTCAAGCATAACCAAGAAACGCGATTGAACTTCCCTCTTTACCCTTTCAGCGAGAGAGCGTACTTCCTGCGCCGTTGCTCCACCCGCATTAATCAGATAATTCGCTTGTTGCGGCGATACTTGCGCCCCACCGAGCTTTGCGCCCTTCAATCCAGCGCGTTCAATAAGCCAGCCGGCTGGCACTCTCTTGCCGCGCGATGTGGTATTTTTTTCCCTCTCAAATTCTTCGACAAGAGAATCCGGCGCAACAGGATTCATAAAATAAGAACCCGCCGCTTTCACATTTTGAATATGGCGCTTCTCACGCTCGCGAATTGTTTCCTCAATAATCTTAGAGGCGTCGCCTCTAAGGTTCGGGATGAGCTCAAGATGCGCATCAAGAATAATCCATTCAGGATTTTTCTTGAAAAACGACATGCGATAGTCAAACTGACATTCTGCAGGTGAAAATTCGTGGACTTCTTCCGTGACAGAATGCATCGCGCGTACCCACGTCACAAAGTCCTTCATTTCTGGTCCAAACGCGCCGGCGTTCCCTCGTACGGCACCGCCGATCGTTCCGGGAATCCCGGCGAGCTTTTCCCAGCCGCCAAGAGACTCATCAGCTGTCGCGCGGATCAAAGTCAAAAGTGTGCACCCGGATTCGGCAATGAGCGAAGAATCTGCAATTGAGAAATGCTCTCCCGCCATTTTGATAACGAGTCCTTGAAGGCCACTGTCAGGAATAAGCACATTGCTTCCGCCACCGATTACGTAAAATGGCACGTCATGCTCCCGCGCAAAGCCAAGTGCATCGAGCAGCTCTTCCTCCGAATGCACTTCCACAAAATAGCGGGCAGGGCCGCCAATTTCAAAGGTTGTATG
>CAYMRY010000032.1:0-10624 GCA_964393065.1 uncultured Candidatus Saccharibacteria bacterium | reverse complement strand
GCCTGCAGATCGGCGATGCCAACGGGTTTGGTAAGGTGATGATCGAACCCTGCTTCCGTTGCTTTTTTCTTGTCCTCATCCTGACCATACCCGGTAAGAGCGATAATTTTCCCTCTATATCCGCCTTTTCTGAGCTGTGACGCGACATCATAGCCGGAAATATCCGGTAGTCCGATATCGAGAATGACGACATTCGGACTAAACTCTGCTACCTTATCCGCCACATCTGCTCCGACATAGGCGAAATCAACGTCGTTTCCCACATGTGTTAAAAGTATTCCGAGACCATTTGCTGCAGCTTCGTTATCGTCGACGATGAGAATTTTTAATCGGGTATGTATGGTGGGTGTTTGGTGCATAGTGCTCTGCTTAGTGACTAATACAACGTCGTGCTCGTGTGCAATCGGTAAGCGAACTATAAACTCGGCCCCTTTTCCTTCACCGGCACTCCGAGCTTCTATGGTACCACCATGAAGTTCGACTAACTGTTTCGTAAGCGAGAGCCCGACGCCGATTCCTTCGTTCGGGCGATGGCTGAGTTCCGCCTGCAAAAAAGGTTCAAAAATTCGCGGCAACATTTCCGCCTCTATCCCGACTCCCGTGTCTTGCACCCGGAGTTCAACGGTACTAGATTGATGAAGCTGTGCTGATAGATGTACAGTGCCACCGTCTGGAGTGAATTTGGATGCATTGCTAAGCAGATTGGTAAGAACCTGCTCGATGCGCACGGGATCGGCCTTAATAAAGAGTGTCTTTTTTGGTATCGTAACGGTAAGTACCTGCCGACGCTTACGTACATGCGGCTGTATTGATATCTCTGCTCTGTGCATAATGAGTGCAAGATCAACCGGTTCGGTTTGGAGTCGCAATTTACCTTCGGTGATGCGTGATATGTCCAAAAGGTCATCAAGTAATCGGACTATTATGCGAATCCGGTCATCTATTATATGGGCAACGTGCGAAATCTCGGGCTCTGCATTCCAACGTTGCTTTAAAAGATCGATAGCGCTCACAATGGGCGCAAGCGGATTTCTGAGTTCATGCGCAAATACCGCAATAAAATCGCTCTTTGCGCGATCCTGTCGTTTCGATTCGGCAAGTAATGACTCCACGCGCGCGAGTTGCGTTTCCAATTGGCGTGCGGACCGTTTGCGCTCTTCAACGACTGCGGTGAAAAGATAAAATATGACGGCGAGCGTCGCAATAAAGAATTCAAGCGTAATGAGTCGGCGCCCGGTATCTACAAATGGAGGATGATACCCATACAGAATACCAGTCACGCCGATAATGGTTGTGATCGCAAATGCAATAAGCATAAAGCGCATACCGCCGCGCAAGGCAAACCACACAAAGGGGACGAGGTACAATAAAATAACCACACCTCCAGTTTGCTGTGACATATCGGTCCAATACAGCACATACGAAAGAAGGGTGGTTGCTATCAGAGCAATCGTAAGCTCGATATATTCTCGACGAGTCCGCTCAAACGATGGATGTCCCAAATAGCGAATCATCGTTGAAGCGATCACAAGATCTCCAATCATTATTCCTGCCCACCACGCGAGCCAGTTCGTGCGTAATGGTTCTACAAAATCAAAAAGAGTCATTTCAAGCGTATTACCCGCTATGCCGAGCGTCGGTATTATCACTGAGGTAAGGAGTGCAACGGGTATAAATAGAAACATGTCGCGCACATGACGAAATTTTGTGTCAAATGCATAGCGTTTAAGCACATACGCACCAACTACGGCGTGGAGCGTGTGCGCGAGTGCAATTGAAAGGCCCGTTATAAAACCAACATCGCCCATGAGTAAGTGCAGAGTCGCTGCGGCGAGGAGTGCGGGCCACAGCTGGATACCCTCCAAAACGAGTAGCGCAAGTGCAAAGCCGGCGGCGGGCTGAATGACCGCTGGCGGCGTAAAAAAGAAGCGCCCTATTTGGGCACACAAAAGGTATCCAAAAAAAGGATCACCATGGCCAAGAGCTCACGGCGACTAAACGAACGAAAAAAGGGTATTCGCTCTATGAATGACATACGCTTTCGTAGTATGAGACACAGAAATGAAGGATTCATGAAGAGGGCATGTAAGTCCGGATACGTCAATGTGAACAATCGGGCGAGGACTGTATACTCTCGACGTGAACTCTTTTTGGAATCTTTCGACAGGGGCCAAAATCTTGCTCGTGGTATGCGCGGTACTCCTCATTATTGAGGGGCTTTTCATTAACTATCTTGTCGGAGGAAACTTTACTGCTCTTTTTGCGAAGCAAACGAGCTGCGAGAAGGTCCTCTCAAAATGGGAAAGCGCTCATAAAGAGGATGCTCGTGTTCGAGAGCCATACCAAGGCGCGATCGCGCAAGTTCAATACGAATCATCGGTACTACCGCAAGCAAAAGAACATGCTGCATCGATTGATGCGGCTATACAAGGGGGCGTAAATTTCTCTGGAAACTATGCAGTTGCGCAGTGGGAGTGTGGCGCGCAGTGCCAAGGACACGCAATCGTCAATGTAGAAAGCGGTAAAATAATAACGTTCGGGCCGCAAAGTGAAGCGGGAGTAGGTATCGCTCCCGAATCCAACGTGCTCATCGTAAATCCGCGCGAAAATTTCCCGTCATCGATTGAGCTTAAGAAGGCAAATCTGGAAACACTCCTTTCGCTTGCGGGGATGCTGCGCGAATACTATGTTCTTGAAGGAGAGGGGGACAAAGCGCGACTGCAAAAGATCTGCGCAGAAAGTCCTTTTGAAGGCTTGATTCTTTAGGCACAGCCTGCGAAAAGCACGGCGTGTGCTAGGATGCGTCCATGCTTATCGATGATGTTGAAGTGCAGTTTTCGGGCGGGGAAGGCGGCTCAGGGGTCGTTGGTTTTGCAAAGACAAAGGGCAATGTCGGTCCCACCGGCGGCAACGGTGGCCCGGGTGGGGATCTTATTCTTGAAGGAGTGTCCGACCTTTCTGCTCTGCAACAATTCCGCTATAACAAAGCCTTTAAAGCGGAAGATGGTCGTCATGGCAATGCGCGCCTCTTGGATGGGCGACGTGGTGAGGATCTCATTCTGAAAGTCCCGACCGGCACCGTGGTCACTAATCTGGACACGGGAGAAGTGCGTGAAATCACCACCGTGGGCGAACAACTTCTTGTTGCTCATGGCGGGTATCGTGGTCGCGGTAATTTTCATTTTCGTGCGGGAAGTAATACGACGCCGCTTGAAAGCGAGTCCGGAAAACCCGGTGAGAATTTCCGCTTTCGCCTTGAATTAAAGATGATCGCTGATGTGGGGCTAGTGGGGCTTCCGAACGCTGGCAAATCATCGCTTTTAAATGCACTCACCGGCGCTCACTCGAAGATTGGCTCATACGCATTTACAACGCTCGAACCGCATCTCGGTGCCTACTACGGCCTCATTCTCGCTGATTTGCCGGGACTTATTGAAGGTGCCGCTGAAGGAAAGGGACTCGGTGATAAATTTCTCCGTCATATTGAGAGGACTCGTGAAATATTTCACTTAGTGTCGTGCGAATCGGAGGACCTTGCGCGTGATTATTCGATCGTGCGCTCAGAACTTGAAAAATTTAATCCTGAACTTTGTAAAAAGAAGGAGCAACTGATTCTCACAAAGGTAGATATGGTACCTCAAGATGAACTCGCGAAGAAAATGAAAGAGGCTCAACAATTAAATCCCAATGTGATTGGCCTTTCCATTATCGATGATGTGTCACTCGATTCTGTAAAGCGAATATTGAATGCGCTGGTGAACAATGCCGTCTCTGGTGGGTCTCTCAAAAAATGAGAGGCGGCGACCCCTAAGGTCGCCGCCTGCTGATGAGCGCTTTTGAGACACGGCGTCGCACTCTTCTTTAGTTCCGTACAACTGTATACGGCCGATGGGCTCACCGACTGGTACATGCGTACCGCGTAGTCTCAAGTAGAGCGGCCATGGATCCAATGTGCTTGCAAACGTCGAAGCACATCGGTGCTTCCACGCAGAAAAGTGGCGATACTGGCCGTGCATAGCGGTTCGTACTACCGATCGAACCAACGGATTGACGGTGCCCGGTTTGACTATTGCCTTAGGATCGAATCCGAGTATCTCCCGCCTCGCACGCTCCAGGTATGATTGTGAACAATATTCCGGTTGTTGAAAGTAACCTGGCGGTTTATATTCTCGTATGATCAAGAATGAAAGCGCCTCGATTTCTGCGCGCCGAGTGCGCTCGTCTCCCGCCCATCCATATTCAAGAAGTGTCGGCATCTTTGAGATCACGATCTTCTCGAAGCATGCTCGGTTATTTTTGTTGATCTCGACCGCTATGTACAGCGCATATCCGATCATGGCGCAAAAGCTAACCACAATCGTAAATCCGAGTCCGATGGTATACAGTCGGAGATAGGGTGAATTTCTTGCCATAGGAAATTCCCTCGCTGGTTAGAGCCCGTGGTACTATACAATGGTATACGAGAAAGTCACGTGATCACGATGGTAGCATGGGGTTCTATGGTATCGAATTTTCTCGGCGATGTGGGCCCTGATCGCGGACTCACTTCAATTATCTCCACGAGCGAACTGAGTGTGCGTGAAGGTGCGTTATTTCAAAAAAGCATGAACTTCCGTGACCGCGGAGCTGCACTTTCGGTTTTTCTTGTGCTGCCATCTGCAACGGGTCACTTTTTTGACGCATGGAATCCGGAAACACAGGAGTACATTTTTCGCGGTCATGATTCGGTTACGATGCGCGCGGGCGGCAAGGAAGACGACCAGCTCCTCATGTACGAAGGCGGTGTTCTTTCTGATAACGGCAAGTTTTACAAAGCAGCAAAGGAGTATCAAGAGGGACATCGTCCGGAGCCTCTGCAGGTGCAAGTGTATGAGAAATTGTCAGCAGGCGCGTGGTTCGATAAAGGAATCTTTAATCTCCTTGATGCGCAACGCGCTCGCTTTGAAGGTCGGATTCATTTTGAGTTTGTACTCACACCAGCGGATGCAAAGAGGCACGATCGTAACGAGGTGCGAAACGCGGAACGCATGACGAGCGCGACTGATAAGGCGCGTGTGTGGTATCAGTGCGGAGGTAGATGTGCGAAGTGCACACATCAGTTAGGGCTTCGATTCGTACCCACTGAAACTAGTCCCCATGATGCGCTCACGATGACTCTTCTTTGTCCTGTACACAGAGGTGAGCGCGTGGGCGGTGGGTTACTCGGTTAATCCACTTCTTTTTCACCGCGCAGTGAATATATTTGCTACACTTTGCCTACATGTTTTCTCATCACACTCGCTATATACTCACGGGGAGCGTTTGTATCGTGCTCGCGGCACTTTCGATGGGGTATGCCTATTATGCCGGTGTTGTAAAAAAGGGAACAACGCAAACAGCGAGTGCGGCAACAGCAATAGAGCGCGAACCCTATGTGCTCTTTGACATGGAAATCTATGACATCATCCAGAAGCATTACTGGCAAAAAGCAACCGATGCCGATCTTTCGGAATTGTTCCGACTCTCACTTGCTCAGGCGCGCGGCACGGGACAAGCGAGTTTGCCGTCACCCGATAGAATGGGAACCGAGGCAATGCTTGCAGATGCATTTGCGGGTACGCAGGAAGACAAAAAGAAAGCGCTCGCCGTTGATATTGGTATATTGGTTGTCAGTAATCTCGCCCCGCAAGGGCGCAGTGGTCTCATGACGACCGCAGGTGAAAAGCAGCTCCGAGACACCGTGAACAACATCGATGCAAACACTAATCTGTATGATGCGGTCGGTGTTCCCGAAGGTTCTCCGCCAGAGGTTGTACAGCAGGCGTATGAAGAAATCATACCAACACTCCAGGCAAGTAGCTCTCCTGAAGCACAAGAGGCGATTGTAAAAGCCGAACGCGCGGTAAAAGTATTAACGGAGGAGCATTCCAAAGCGATTTACGATTCGACGAAAATGGAACCATCGGTCGTGCACTCGATCATCGGAAAAAAAGTATTATATGTCGATCTTGCGAAGGTCACACCTGCGACGCTTGAGGAATTTGTGAATGCTCTTGAGAGTACCAAGGACAATCCAGCGCTGAGTGGTCTTATCATTGATGTGCGCAGTAACGTTGGCGGAACGCTCGATTTTGCGAAGTTCTTGTTTGCCCTTTTTGTGGGGCCACAGCAATACGCCTTCGATCTGTTTGTGCAGGGTGAGTTAAAGCCCGAGCGTACCCCGGGAATTGCGGCTATTCCTTCGCTTAAAAATTTCAAAGATATTGCAATTCTGACTGACAACATGACCCAATCGACCGCTGAACTCACGACCGTCATCTTTAAGCGCTTTAATCGGGCAAAAGTAATTGGACGGACGACGCGCGGTTGGGGTACGGTAGAGAATACGTACCCGATTCAGACCAGAATAAGCGACACGGACACCTATACGATTCTTCTCGTCAATGCGCTCACACTTCGCGAAGATAACACCCCGATTGAGGGAAGGGGGGTAGACCCTGATGTCAGCCTCGATTCGCCATCGTGGAAAAATGAGCTTCGAGCGCTTTATTCTGAGAGCGGATTTGCAAGCGCAGTCGAACAAGCACTCGCCAAATAGAGACGGTTGACGGTTGCAATTTTCGTATTTTTGCGGCACGCTAAGCCCATGAAATCGTCGTCCGTCATCATACTCTTTTACGCGTTCGTACCGATTGCGAATCCCGAGGAGTTTCGCGATGAGCAAAAGGCGCTCGCAGCCTCGCTTGGCCTCAAGGGGAGGTTGTTAATTGCCAAGGAGGGTATAAACGGTACTTTTGAAGGGACTGCGGCTTCAATCGCGGAATATAAGCGAATACTGCATGCTGATACTCGATTTAAGAACATGGGCTTTAAAGAGAGTAAGGGAAACGGTGCGGCATTTCGAAAGCTCGAAGTGCGTGTACGCAATGAAGTGGTAACGCTTGGGGCTGGCGAGTTTGATATTGAAAAGGAAACTGCTCCAGAAATCAGTGCAGATGAACTCGAGGCGATGTATGAGCGCGGTGAAGATTTTGTGGTTCTCGATTTGCGTAATGACTATGAAATTGAAGCGGGTTGTTTTGAAAAAACGATCAATCCTCAATTACAGAATTTTCGCGATTTACCGGGTAAAATGGACGAGTTTGATTCCCTAAAATCAACCAAGGTAATTGCGGTATGTACGGGAGGCATCCGCTGTGAAAAGGCGACGTGTCTTTTTTCGCGTCGCGGATTTACTAACATGTATCAACTGAAAGACGGAATTCACACCTACATGCAAAAATATCCCGGTCGTCGCTTTAAGGGAACGCTCTTTGTGTTTGATAATCGCATGGTGACGCCGGTTGTGGAAACGCCGACACGAGAAATCATTGGACGGTGCGCATTTTGTGGTAGTCCTTCGGAGGAATATTACAGCGATGATACGGTGAGGCCGTCAAAAAAAGTCATCTGCTGTTCTGAATGTATTCTTTCGCATCAGGAGCTGAGAACCTGCGCATCGAGTTTCGATGCATAATTGCACTCGAGGAGAAGCGTCGTATACTAAACGAGTATTCACCTAATTACATCTATGAAAGCATTTCTCCTCTTTATTGCATTCGCACTTCTCGTAGGTATCGGCTATTTCGTGTGGCCTCAGGTTATGTCAAATGGCGCGCCGGCAAATTCGGCATTGGAACATACATCTCCGAAGGCCGGCGATGAAAAAAAGGCTCCTCCACAAACAGCAACCACTGAGACTATGATGCTTGGCACCTGGAAGAGTAGTTCCGACCCGAAGTTTACTCGGGAAATACGTGGGGACGGTGTCATTATTGATCGTTACGAGGGTGATGCTTCTGCCGGCGTTAACGGTAGTTGGAAAATCGTTCCGGCAAGCGAAGTCAACCTTCCCGGGATCGCGCCAGCATCACTTACGAGCAAAACGGTTATTCAAGCTGAGTGGGAGGGTGGTGTTGAAATCACGTACTTTACCATCAGTACCGTTACCGCAAACTCCCTTACGATCACTGATCTCAGTGGTCGCGGAGAAGTAACTACATTTACACGTATCTAACGTTTTTCTATCATGTCACGAATCGTAATTGCGCTTGTTCTCGCTCTTGGGCTGTTCGGAGGCTATTCGCTTCTCAGTAAAGGAAATGTCGAAGTCGCATCAACGAGCGCGCAAGACCAAGCAGCTGCATATTTAGAAGATTTGTACGCGCAAAATCCACCTACAGTCTCAGGAGATTCCACCACACAAACGGCCTCGGCAGGAGCCGCAGTTTCGAGTACAATGGAAGCTACTACTCCTAATAACAAGGTCATGAAAGCGACACTCCACACGAGCGAAGGTGACGTTACTATCGAATTTATGGCAGACGATGCACCAAACACGGTTGCAAACTTTGTAAAGCTTGCAAAGGATGGCTTCTATAATGGCACTAAATTTCACCGCGTCATTTCCGGCTTTATGATTCAAGGCGGGGATCCTTTGACAAAGGACGACACGATGCAAGCGCGCTGGGGCACGGGGGATCCTGGGTATAAATTTGCTGACGAAATCCATGCGCATAACAAGAATATGGCGGGAACGATTGCGATGGCAAACTCTGGCCCCAACACCAATGGAAGTCAGTTCTTCATCAATGTCGCGAACAACAACTTCCTCGATCCAAAACATACCGTTTTCGGAAAGGTAACGGCGGGTATGGATATCGTGAGTAAAATCGAAAAAACTGAGACGAACGCAAGCGATCGTCCTTTGACACCGATTGTCATCGAAAGCGTGACCTTGGAATAACGCCAAGCGACTTGAGCGCAGCTGCACGATATACTGTCGCTATGACGGAGTATATACTCAAGCGTTCACAACGATCGCGCACGATGCGACTCACCGTGCGTCCTGGAGGGAGTGTTGTTCTTTCTGTGCCCTTCTACGCTTCTGAAAGTGTCATAGAGAGGTTTATGTTTCAGCAGCAGGAATGGATCAGGCGAGCAACGGAGAAGATGCGTCATTTGAAGCCGCTTCCTATCGGTCGAAAGGAATATGTGGAACGCAAAGAGGAAGCACGCGCTCTCATTGTGGAGCGAGTTGCCTATTTTAGCGCCATCTATGGATTCACGTACGGCCGTATAGCGATTCGCAACACAAAATCGCTTTGGGGGAGTTGTTCGCGCAAAGGAAACCTTAATTTTTCGTATGCACTGATTCATTTACCGCCAGAACTTGTAGACTATGTGGTCGTGCATGAGTTGTGTCATTTGAAAGAGCACAATCATGGTCGATCATTCTGGGACCTTGTTGCCCGCGCTCTACCGGAGTATCAAATATTGCGCCGTTCTCTGCGAACGTACGTACTAAAAAAGTAGAATGCCGGCTGCGTACAGTCGGCATTCAGAAACAAGTGAGCTCTTGTGCTGTTCGTTACCGGAGGGTGCCACCATGAGCTGGGCCGCGAGGCGACATTGCAGAAAGTGGGTGGTTTGCAGAGTACCACTCGCAGCAGCTACGGCAGTAGTGATCAAGTTTTGTCGTTTCTGCTGCCCTCTTTGCAGCCCGACAACAGTGCTTTGACGGTTCGTGCGGCACGTATTGTGATTGTACGTTTGCGGCTTGCTCCTCAAACATGCTTGCCTCCAAAACTTGAAGGAGAACCCTCGGCTCTCTCTACAAACGGTATCACACTTCAAAGAGGCTACAAGTTTAGAGCTCACCTTTTTTAATTGCACGACGCACCTTCTCGGCGAGCGCATTAAAGTAAAACACATTATGCATCGTCGCAAGCTTCATACCAGTGAGCTCGTGGGCACGAAGGAGTGATGAGATGTAGCTACGCGAGTAGGTGTCGCAGACATCGCATGTACAGCTAGGGTCAAGCGGTTTGTCCTCCTTTACAAACTGTGGCTTACGTAAATCGAGGCGCCCCTTTGAGGTAAAAACTACTCCACGACGCGCGTAATGCGTCGGCGCAATACAATCAAAGGTATCGCCCCCCGCAGCGGCTATAATCGCAAAATCTTCCGGGTGGCCGATGCCGAGTACGTGGCGCGGCTTACCGACCGGCAATTCGTCAGAAACTTCGCTGATTACTTTTTTGAGCGTTTTTTTGTCATATCCAAATTCGCCACCGAATCCGAATCCCTCAAAATCCATCGCTCCGATAACGCGCGCGCTTTCTTTACGGAGCTCACGAAATGCACCCCCTTGCACAATGCCATACAATGCTTGTTTTGCATTCTTTTTTGCTTTGAGACATTCAGCCGCCCAGCGATGTGTTTTTTCAAGGGAGGCGCGCATGTAGAGTTCGTCGGCCAAGGGCGAAGGGCATTCATCGAACGCAAAAATAATATCCGCGCCGAGCTTCTCCTGGATACCGATGGATACTTTGGGATCAAGATACAACTGCTTGCCATCGATAGGGGAGCGGAAGAACACACCCTCGTCAGTAATTTTAACGGCATGCGGCTGCGATCCTTCTTTCAGTACTTTTTCTTGCTCGTCCTTCAATACTTTTCCGATCCCGTGATCTCGGCCAAAGCCGAGACTGTAGACTTGGAAACCGCCAGAATCCGTCATGAGCGGTTTTTTCCAATCCATGTAGCCGTGGATGCCGCCAGCTTTCTGAACAATCTTTTCCCCTGGCGCTATATGCAGGTGGAA
>CAYMRY010000031.1:0-11087 GCA_964393065.1 uncultured Candidatus Saccharibacteria bacterium | reverse complement strand
AAAGAAAACGACATGTCGGTTCCCGTGAAAGACGGCCCGTACGATTACTATATGCGTGTCGAAAAGGGGAAGCAGTACGCGCTCCATTGCCGTCGCGAAGGCGAAAAAGGAAAAGAGACGGTGATGCTTGATGAG
The DNA here is from genome assembly GCA_964393065.1 of uncultured Candidatus Saccharibacteria bacterium. Lineage (GTDB taxonomy): Bacteria > Patescibacteriota > Minisyncoccia > Phycocordibacterales > UBA2100 > UBA10103. The sequence goes on along the minus strand of CAYMRY010000031.1, from coordinate 10,952 downwards.
AATAAACTTGCAAAAGGCCACACGTACTTCTCTCTCGGAGAAGCGGAAGTAAGCGACGACCATCGCCTCCTCGCGTACACCGTCGATACGAGCGGTAATGAAAATCACACACTCTACATCAAGCGTCTTGATACTGGCGAACTTCTGAAAGAGCGCGTCACGTCGGTTGCTGATTTTGTCTGGGCGAATGACAGCGAGCACATATTCTATTCACTCGAAGAGCATCCGTATCCACCGCGTAAAATTTTCCGCCACAAACTCGGCGAAGCTCAGGAGAAGGATGTGCTGGTCTATGAAGAATCGGATCCACAATGGTATGTCGCGCTCGGAAAGAGTCGCAGTAATGATTTTATATTTATTTACGCTGCCAATTTCACGACAACCGAAGTGAGATTTCTTCCCTCACGCGAGCCGTTGGTTGAGCCGCGCCTCATCGCGCCGCGAAAGCACGAAGTGCGCTACTACGTCGAGCATCATGCGCAGTATTTCTACATCACGACCAACGAAGATGCCGTTAATTATCGCATTATGCGCACGCTCGTACAGATGCCGGAGAAGATGCACTGGGAAGAATGGCTTCCCTACGATGCCAAAAAAGCAATCACCGGTATCTATGCGTTCATTTCGTTCCTCGTTGTTACATGGCGCGAAAATGGTTCCGAAGATATGCATGTCTACATTCCCGCAAAAAATGAGTGGCATCAAGTGAAACTCTCTGAGGATGCACACTCGATTTCAATGCAAGCCGGTATCGAATACGCGGCACGCTTCATTCGTTTTACGTACGAATCGTTTGTGACCCCAAAAACGGTCTACGATTACTACGTGGACGAACGCACGAGCATTGTTCGTAAGAAACAAGAAGTGCCGCGCTACGATGCAAAAAAGTACGTCACCAAAAGATTGTGGGCGAAGAGTGGTGATGTGGATGTCCCCGTCATTGTGGTGCACAAAAAGGGTGTAAAGCCAAAATCGCCGCTTCTACTCGAGGCGTATGGTTCCTACGGCATCACCCAGGACCCACATTTCTCGGTCGCACGTCTGCCACTTCTTGAGCGCGGCTTTGTCTACGCACTTGCACATCCGCGCGGCGGCGGCGAGATGGGATGGGATTGGCACAAACAAGCGTATCTCACGACGAAGCATCGCACCGCCGATGATTTTATCGCGGCTGCAGAGATGTTGATTGAAAAGAAGTATACAACGTCACAGCAACTTGGTATTACGGGCGGTTCAGCGGGCGGCATGCTCATGGGAATGGTCATGAATATGCGACCGGATCTTTTCGGTGCATCGGTTACCTACGTACCCGCTGCTGATCTTCTGAACTCACTTCTCGACGAAACGCTCGGCGGCACGCGCCTTCACTACGACGAAATCGGCAACCCGCACAACCTCGAACAGTACAAAGCAATGATGGCAATTTCTCCGTATGAAAATGTTCGCGCGGCAGAGTACCCAGCTATCCTCGTGCGCGCTTCAATGGAAGACATTCGCACTCCGTATTGGGAGGCAGCTAAATGGGTCGCAAGACTCCGCGCGAAAACGAAGGGTGTTAAACCCATTCTCTTTAAATGCGAAATCGCCGGCGGTCACTTCGGCAAAAGCGGTAGGTACGAATGGATCAAAGAGCGAGCGCTTGATTATGCGTTTCTCATTTCCGCGCTCACTGGACAGAAATAATATCGCACCATAAAGTTACATCGACACTCGAGCCAAGGAGGGTTTCGTGTATAAAGTAATGAGTGCTGCGATGTTTATGATGGCTGGAGCAGCGGCCTTAACCTCAGTTCAATACCTAGGCGATGGCCTTGGACTTGAAGTCCAAGAGCAACAGCAAAATGTTCGGCACGCGGTTTCTTGGCTTGGGACCAGTGTAATGTGCATTTTTGGCGGGTTAATCTGGGGACGATAGGTCGTTGGGCTCCTTTTGAAGATGCGGCGACCCTCTCGGGTCGCCGCAAAACTTTTAAGGACGATAAGCAGATCGTGCTACTATCCCACCGGATAAGAGAGTACGAAAGGACAGAGAATGCGACAGCTTTCGCATACCGACACACTACAACTTCAAAGCGTCTTGGAGCTCGGTGGTGACCTGCTTCTTCTTCCTCAGGAAGAGGCGCGTCCTTACGAAGAAGCCCGCGCGCTTCAGGTTGCTGGCATACTACCCGTTGGTGAATCACTTATTTACGAGCAGGCTTGGGATGTTGTTGGATACCAAGAGCGATATAACACAGAGCGATTCAATGCGCGGGGTGTGGAGCCTAGCTGGGTGCACACGCTCCCCATGGCGCTTCAGAAAAAGCTTCGTGTGTGGTACGCCTCAACCAAAGAGGATGTGCTTGCGATTGTGAATGAACTTCCACACACAGGCATTCGCTATAGTGTGCGCGACGACCAGCTGTGCGAAAAAACGTGTCGCGCGTTCGGGCTGTGGCGACTCCAGGCCATTAAGCAGCTTGGCTTTCTGCAGTCGCCGTGGGTGATGAATATGCCGAACTTTCGAGAATCCCTTTCCGATAGTACGCGCTACCTGCACTCGCTCGATGTCATGGCACTAGCAACACTTATCGGCACCAACGCGCGTCTTTCAAAGAGTGCGCTGAATACGCTTCGGCTCGCAGCGCTTACGCATGATATGGGCACGCCAGCGGGGGGTGATTCGGTAAAAATTGTTGACCTTAAAGCGCTCGACGAAGATGCAAACTACGAAGAGCTCATCGATACGTGCGATTGGGCATCGATTCAGAAAGAATATCGGATCGATCGCACTGCGCTTCTACGAGCTGTGCGCAGCAACGACGGCATCCTGGGGAATATTCTGGATGTCGCCGACAAACTAGCGTATGTCGCTCGTGATATTAAAGCGTGCATGCACCACATTGAAGCCGGTGCGGCGGGCGAAGACCAGCTCGGACTACGAACGCTCAAGAAATTGATTGAGCGGCATCAGTATGTGTGCGGTGTGTGGGATGCACTGCGTGTTCGAAACGACACACTGTATTGCAATGATGCGGCGCGGCTCATCGCGTTTCTGAAGGTGCGCGTGCTTCTTTTTCGCGAGCTCTACTATCATCCGTACTCACGCTTTGGTGAATTCCTCATCTCGCGACTCTTAGTCAAAGCGATGTATCAGCGTGGAGCACTCACCAAGGCACAGCTTCTGAAAATGGATGATAGTCAACTCTTGCGAGTCATGTCAGAGGAGTATTCCTACGAAGGAAGCTTCGGGAATCCGATTTCCGATACCGTCTCGAGTGGACTCTCACGGTGTGAATCCTTTGCGCGCCGCGCAGATGCGGAAGCGTTTATCGCAAAACTGCAAAAAGAGGGGAATGTCTTCACGCTGCTCGAGGATACTACGCGTCTGATCAAAACAGGCGCAAAAATGCTCGTGAAAAAAGGGCAATCAATCCTACCAATTTTTGAGGCATATCCGGGAGATGCCCGGGAACTCGACGAAATGGCGCGTATGCTCCCGCAAGTGCATGTGTACTATCTCGAAGGCGATCCACCCCTTTCGCGCGAATCGCTCGCGCGTCTCAAAAAGGAACTTGAACCCTAGCCCCGTGGAGTCAATCCGCGGGGCAATTTTTTAAGGATTCCGCGGGGTATCTTCGGCAAAAGCGACAGGTGTGAGTTGAGCAAAAAGCGTGTGCTTGATTATGCGTTATTGAGATAGCAAGGGGCACAATACTACAACTTGACAAATAGGATTTGCCTGGTATTTTACTAAAACTCGCAAGAGACAGGAGTACGGCCATGTTGTATCTTGGTGTGTTTGGCGATCTCGCCACTGATTTTTGCCAGGTCTGCGTTCGGGACAAGGCGTGCCCGTTACCAGACGGCACGATCCTGCGCGTAATCAAGTCGGCGCCGGGTTCCAATAACAAGGATGGCAACCCGGTAGCATTTGAACTTGTTGAAGATGACGGTAAGCCGTCTGCGGACAACGTGAACAAGCTGCTTCATCTCCTCGGCTTCGACGACGAACAAGTCGATGAGCGAATGGGGTGGTGATAGGTCGGAAGGGGCTCGGAGATTAATCCGGGCCCCAGTGTTTTTAAAACCGGATATCATGCTATAAATATCTCAATGAAAACCTCAAACGATATCCGTTCCGCCTACCTCAAATTCTTTGCCGACAGGGGGCATGCCGTCATTCCATCGGCCTCCTTGGTGCCGGAAAACGACCCGACGACGCTCTTTACCGGATCCGGCATGCAGCCCTTGCTCCCGTACCTCCTTGGCCAGCCGCATCCAAAAGGTAATCGCGTGACCGACTCCCAGAAATCGTTCCGTGCAGCGGACATCGAAGAAGTGGGGGACAATCGTCACACGACCTTTTTCGAAATGCTCGGCAATTGGTCGCTCGGTGACTATTTCAAACAGGAACAACTCCCGTGGTTTTTTGAATTTCTCACGAAAGAAGTTGGGCTTGATCCGAAGCGATTGTATGTAACGGTATTCGATGGCGCTCCGGAGATTGGCATTGCGCGTGACGAAGAAGCGATTGCGATATGGAAGAAGCTTTTTGGAGATGCTGGCATCGACAACGAATTCGTCGCGATCGGCTCCGAAGAAAATGGGTACAACGTCGGTATGCAGGGTGGGCGTATCTTTTCTTTCGATGCGAAAAAGAATTGGTGGAGCCGCGCTGGAGTTCCCGCCAACATGCCGGAAGGCGAGCCGGGAGGCCCCGACTCCGAAGTCTTTTATGATTTCGACCCAACAGGTTCTTCGCACGATCCGAAGTGGGGAGAAAAATGTCATCCAAATTGCGATTGTGGACGATTTATGGAAATCGGAAATTCCGTTTTTATGGAGTTCATCAAGAAAGACGGTAAGTTCGAACCATTGCCGCAAAAAAACGTCGACTTTGGCGGTGGTCTCGAACGTATCACCGCAGCGGCAAATGGCGATTCTGATGTGTTTACGATTGATACGCTCGGGGAGCTGATCGCGGAGCTTGAGGCGAAATCGGGCACGAAATATGCGGTGAATAAAGCCGCATTTCGAGTCGTTGCTGATCATTTGCGAGGAACAGTTTTTATGCTCACCGATGGCGTTCTTCCTTCGAACACCGATCGTGGCTACTTTCTACGTCGCCTTATTCGCCGTGCGACGCGCTACGCCGATGTCATCAAGTATCCCGCAGGGGAACTTTCAAAGCTTGCTCGTGTTCTTGCAGGTTCCTACGGCGTGCACTATCCGGAAGTTGTTGAGCAACTCGCAGCAACGGAAAAAGCTATCGCGGAGGAAGAAGCAAAATTCCGCGAGACCCTTACACGCGGTCTCAAAGAATTTGAAAAGCTCGGTAAGGGCGACATGGTAAGTGGCCACGATGCATACGTACTTTTCACGACGCATGGATTTCCCTTTGAACTCACCCAAGAGCTCGCCAAAGAACACGGTGCAGAAGTCGATCTCGAAGCATTTAAAAAAGAAATGGATTCGCATCGCGACCTCTCGCGTGCCGGTGCCGAGCAGAAATTTAAAGGCGGCCTCGCCGATCAGTCCGAAGCGACGGTGCGCCTCCACACCGCGCACCACCTCCTCCTCAAAGCCCTTCAAATGGTACTTGGTGACACGGTCAAGGAGCGTGGCTCAAATATTACCGGTGAGCGCCTGCGCATAGACTTCTCGTACGGCGCGAAAATGACCGATGCACAAAAACAGGAGGTAGAGCGCATTGTGAACGAAAAAATTAAGGAGCACTTGCCGATGATCCGCTCCACAATGCCAAAGGAGGAAGCGGAAAAACTCAACGCACAGCACGAATTCGGCGCTAAATATCCCGATATGGTATCCGTCTACTCGCTCGGCCCAGTAGGTGCAACGCTTGAAAACCCGCAGTTCGACAAGGCGTTCTCAATAGAATTCTGCGGCGGCCCACATGTCGCAAACACCTCAGAAATCGAAGCAGGAGGCACCTTCAAAATCCAAAAAGAAGAAGCAGTCGCCGCCGGGATACGACGCATCAAAGCGATCCTTCAATAATTTTCCTGATATACTGCAGGGTAATGTTTCCGTTTCGGCACACTTCAGGGAAGGTGGTGCTCATCGCTGATGTCGATGACATGAGTGTTGGTATTGCGGTGTTGCAACTTTCTCATAGTGGTCCCGCGCGGGCGCTCGCATGTGAGCGTCGTATGCTTCCCATTGAGGAGCGTAACGAAAGTCAGGCTCTTGCCGGGATCACACAGCTCTTTGATCAGACGCTCGAGTCACTCATAAAAAAGTATCTAACGTTGGATGCAAAAAAACCATCGGTGCCCATTGACGAAGGGTATGCGATCGTGCGTGCGCCATGGACACATTTCCGCTCCGCCGAAGCAGAGGAGAAGTTCGAAAAGCCGCGTACTATTACGCAGGATATGATCTCAGCACTCGCTAAAAAAGCGCTTGATGCTTCCGCAGCAGCGAATCGCACCACTATACTCGAAGCCGGCGTTATGCGCGTAGCCTTGAATGGGTATGCGACTTCAAAACCACTCTCGAAGCACGCGGAACAATTGGCCGTCGTCGCATTTGAAAGTGATCTGAATCCCGAACTTCGTCGTGCGCTTGATACTGCGTTTGGAAAACATGTTGCAGGGAGAAAGTTGGTAATAAAATCGGGCGCTACAGCCCTCCTTACGGTATTGCACGAGCTTTTCCCTAATGTCCACCGCTCAGTCATCCTCGAAATTGGAGCATCATCATCGAGAATTGCCATTATGCGTAAGGATTCAGTCATGCAAACGGTGCAGGTTCCTGAGGGTATGGCAACGATTCTCAAGAGAGTGTCGAATGCGACCTTGCCGGAAGAGATCATGACGCAATTGCGCATGTTGACCGCTGAGACATGTTCTACCGATGCATGTAAAGCGCTGAAAGACACGATGGCTCGTGCGGAGCCTGAGATCACGAAAGTCTTTGGTGAAGCATTTGCATCCCTCGCTGCTGCGAGACGCTTTCCGAATACCGCAATTCTGTGTGCTCCTCATGAATTGACGCCGTGGCTCGAGGGCTTCTTTTCGCGTATCGATTTCGCACAATTTACCGCGACCATGCAGCCACTTGAAGTTGAATCACTCTCTGGCGAGTTTTTGAGCCGTATGGTTATCTTTCAGCCCGGAGCCCCGACTGATATCGGACTTAGTATCGCCGGTGGTTATGTGAATATCCTTGAACAGTAATCACCCTTGTGGTGTATACTAAGCAAGATTCCTTCATCATTACGTTCGTAGATTATCGCGAAGAAAATCATATGGCTCGAAATTACATGCATGACATAACGCCAACACCTTCAGATGATGAAGCAGGTGGTGACGAAATGCCACGTGCCGAGCGAAGCATTCGCGATTTTCGTCCCTCTCCAGCACGGCAACGTCTCGCTACCCCCCGCATGCAAGAGGTGTCTACACAGATTCCTCAAAAATCATCGCGAAGTCGAATTGGTCTTTGGATCGCCGCGGCGCTTTGCGTCGTTGTGCTCGCACTTGCAGGAGGATTGCTTCTCTTTTCGTCAACCTCTATTACGATCATTCCCCACGCTCAGACGATGACGTTTGATGCTTCGAATCCGCTTACTGCGTACCCTGCGACATCTGCGGCAACCGGAACCATTCCCTATACGGTCGTGACTCAGGTTTTCGAAGATTCAGCAGTAGTTGCGGCAAACGGCACTGAACAAGCTGAAGAAAAGGCGACAGGTTCGATCACGGTGTACAACGAATACTCGGATCAACCGGTTCGTCTCATAAAAAATACCCGTTTTCAGACGGCGGACGGTCTCATTTTTCGTATTCCTGCGTCGGTCGACGTCCCCGGTAAGAAGGGATCAACCCCCGGCAGTATCAACGTGACGGTATTCGCTGATCAGACGGGTCCTAAATACAATATTGCCTCTGGAGTAACTCTCAATGTGCCAGGACTCAAATCAACCGCTGAGATGTATAGCAAAGTCTATGCAAAATCGACTGCGGCGTTTTCCGGTGGTTTTTCAGGTACGCGTCCAGCCGTTTCTCCAGCGATTTTGGAGGCGGCAAAAGCCGAAGTGCGCGCGCGACTTGCAGAGACTGCGCAGAAATTGCACGAAACAGCGCCAGAGGGAACGATTGCCTTTTCGGGGCTCTCAGTTATCTCGTACGAAACACTGCCCGCAACCGAGGAAGGAGGGGGCAGTGTCCGAATCCACGAACGAGCAACGGTTACCATGCCCACCTTTAGCAGCGCGACCTTCGCGAGTTCCGTAGCTCAGGCGGTGAGCGCCCAAGCCGAAGGTCAGTCAGTTACTCTTTCGTTCTCCGACGGCACTTCAGCACAGCCTGTAGGTGCTCTTTCCGCTGCCGATATCGGCACTCAACCGATCGTATTCATCATCACCGGCAAAGCTCAGCTCGTATGGAACCTCGACACCAAAGCATTTCTTGAGGCGCTTGCCGGTCGAGAAGAGGGTGCCTTTGAATCCATCGTGCGGGGGTTTCCTGCAGTAGAAGAAGCACGAGCGCGGATCATGCCATTTTGGAAGCATACCTTCCCCTCAGACCCAACAAAGATCAAGATCATACTCGAAAACCCACCGGTACAGTTCTAGGACGCAGTTGAGCCATACTCTTATGAACAACTCAAATATCAAAAAAAGAGCTCAGAAAGCCCCCAAATCCGACTCCCGGGTTGACTCCAATTAATATCTTTGCTATCGTGCGCAGGCAGATTATGGCTGAACCGGAAGTCGTCGAAGGAGTGGTCGAAGAGGCCCTTCCCAATACACTATTCCGTGTCAAATTGCCTTCTGGCGAGTTGACGATAGCGTACCTTGCAGGCAAGATGCGCTTGCACCGAATTCGGGTGCTTGTCGGAGATAAAGTCTCCGTACAGCTTGATCCCTATGGAGGGAGGGCTCGTATCACAAGGAGGTTCTAGAGTTTTCTGCTTTTCGTATGAAAGTTAAAGCATCGGTAAAAAAAATCTGTCTGAAATGTCATCACGTGCGCCGTCGCGGTGCTTTGTGGGTGATTTGCTCTAATCCGCGACATAAACAACGCCAAGGATAAATAATTATATGTTACGCATCGCAGGTATTACCATTCCAGAAAAAAAGCGCCTTGAGATCGGTCTCACGGCTATTTATGGTGTTGGCCGCCCGCGCGCACAGGAAACCCTCAAAGCTCTCGGTATTGATCCTGGTACGACTCCTGATGCGCTTTCTGCTAAGGAAGAAACAGCGCTTCGCGAGGCAATTGAAAAGAACATCGTTGAAGGCGAACTCCGACGATTTATCTCGGGCAACATTCGTCGCCTGAAGGATATCAAGGCACACCGTGGCATCCGTCATATGAAGAAGCTCCCGGTTCGCGGTCAGACTTCAAAGACGAACTCGCGCACCGTTCGCGGAAACGTCCGCAAAACCATGACTTCCGGTCGCCGTAAACTTGAAAAGACATAGTCGGTAACAAGCACGAAACTCGAAGCACGAAATCCAAAACAAGCACGAAAGTATGAAATTCCAATACACAAACAAAATACAGAATTCCGTTTCGAATTTCGATATTCGAATTTCGAATTTTTAAATCATTATGGGAAAGAAACGAATCATTCGAAAATCAGGTGGAACTGTCGATCAGGGTCTTAAGAGCCGCTCACTCGCGCGTGGCTCAAAGAGAATTCTTGTATCAGGTACACTCCATATCCAGGCTACGTACAATAACACCAAGGTGTTGCTTGCCGATAAGGAAGGTAATACCGTGGCATGGTCATCTTCAGGCGCTCTCGGTTTTTCTGGCGCAAAGAAGGGAACACCATTCGCTGCTGCAAAGGTAGGAGAGCTTGTTGGTGAGAAGGGTGCCCTTATGGGACTCAAGGAAGTCGATGTCGTAATCCGAGGTGTTGGTTCAGGTCGCGAATCGGCACTGCGCGGATTTGCAGGAAAAGGCATTGAAATTACTCGAATCTCCGACGATACGCCGGTTCCTCATAATGGTCCGCGACCTCGCAAAGCGCGCCGCATCTAGTCTTTTTACGGTATGTTGCAAATCAAATCTAAATACAAAATCGCGAAGCGCCTCGGCGCACAAATCTTTGAGCAGACTCAGTCGCAGAAGTTTGCGCTTGCGGAATCGCGGTCGAAGAAGCCGCAGCGAGGCGGTCGCGGAGGAAAGTCCGACTACGGTCGTCAGCTTCTCGAAAAGCAGAAGGTACGCTTTACGTATGGTATTCCAGAAAAGCAGCTCGCTAACTACGCGGAGGCGGCGTTTGCGACAAAGAACCCTTCACAGAGTCTTCATCAATCACTTGAAAGCCGTCTTGATAGCGCAGCGTATCGTGCCGCTTTTGCGCTCACACGCCGCGGTGCGCGCCAGATGGTTTCGCACGGCCACCTCCTGGTGAACGGCAAGCGCATCACCTCGCCATCCTATAAATTGAAAAAGGGGGACGTTATTACCGTGCGCGAGGGCTCACGCAAGTCGGTACTGTTCGCTCATTTGAACGATTCTGAGACTCCGGTCCGTCCTGCTCCGCACTGGCTTTCCATTGACCTTCCGACGATGGTTGCGAAGGTAGAAGGGGAGCCCGGCTACACAGCTGCGGAGATTCCACTTGATTACCCAGCGGTATTTGAGTTTTATAGCAGATAGTGGTATATTATTACTTAAGCGCTTTTAACAGGCCGCGCCATTTTTTCTATGTTAGATTATCACATTGCTCTGCCTAGTAAGCCACGCGTCGTCTCAGAATCTGAGCGCGCAGGCGTCTATGAAATCGACGGGCTTTATCCAGGCTATGGATACACCCTTGGAAATTCGCTTCGCCGAATTGTCCTCTCATCGCTCCCTGGAGCGGCAGTCACTTCGGTCAAGATTCCAGGAGTTGCCCACGAGTTTTCTACAATCGAGGGCGTCAAGGAAGACGTTGTCACGCTTCTTCTCAATGTGCGCAAGCTTCGTTTGAAATTGCTCTCTGATGAG
>CAYMRY010000030.1:0-11442 GCA_964393065.1 uncultured Candidatus Saccharibacteria bacterium | reverse complement strand
TCGCGTGCTCGCGAAACATCGCTGTGCCGTTCGAATCCAAGGCGGACCGTGCGCAGACACGATCCCTCTGGCAACAAAAAATTGCTGCGCTTTTTTGTTGCCAGACTTGGATTCGCTCCCCGAATATTTTTCGCCCCGTCGGGCGAAAAATTTCTGGAGCCGCGGCTCGCCATTTCGCCTACTGGCGAAATATGGCTCCGCCGTTCGAATCCAAGCCGGAAGGCACGCAGGTGCCTTCCTTCTGGCAAATATTCACTTCGCTCTATTTGCCAGACTTGGACTCGAACCAAGATACTCGCCTCCAGAGGGCGATGTCCTACCGTTAGACGATCTGGCATTGCTACAAGGAAAGTACCCTGCACGTCCGAACAGAATAGCCGAAAACGAGGCTTTACTCAACCCAGTGCACATCGTTACTTGACTTCAATCGCAGGGGGCGCAGTATAGAGAAAGAAACGACACAGGGAGAGTCCCATGGGAACAATGATTCAATTCCCGTCGCAACGACGTATTCTCGAACCTACCGCACGCGAAGCGGAAGCGCGATTGAGGGCCGCAGAGGTCGAATATTTTCGCGCCCTTATAGCGCACCTACGCGCTCAAAAACGTGCGAATGATCGGTACGCGGATCGCTTGTCGAGGAAAGATATGCGTCTGTATATTCTTGCCACTGGCCTGAGTCATTTTGATAGCAAGGTTGCGCGCGATGCATTCTGCACGTGGTACTGCGATGAGGGCGAGCCCGGATCTTAGATCCGGGTTTCACTTTAACTCATCACACATCTTTGATGCAGGTTCTCCTATCGCGTTCCAGGTAGACAGGAATCTCGTCGACACCAACGAGTCCGCTTTCATCAAAATGTACTTTTATGAGAAGTCCGTTGCGCACACTTTCCTCCCAGTACTGATCAAAAATCATGTTACCGAGCGAATAGTAGATCGGTACGCCACGGTAAAACTCGCGCTCTTGGACAATGTGCGGGTGCGATCCAATCACGATGTCTGCACCAGCTTCCACAAACGAGTGCGCAAGCTGTCTTACCCGCGGGGTTGGCGGTACATACTCCTCCCCCCAATGGGTGTACACAACTACGACACGCCCTTGGTCTGCCTCCGCGCGTACCTGAGCTACCGTGTGATCTGTCTTATCCGACGTCCAATCGCTCCAATTGACGAACGAAAATGGGATACCTTTAATATCCATGCGCTCGACACGCTCTCGTTCGCTTTTGTCGGTGTCTCCGAAATAACGCACGCCCGCTGCGTCGAGCCACTTTTCAGTCTGTTGAATGCCCTCGAAGCCAAAGTTCGCAATGTGGTTATTTCCCAGATTTACGAGCCCAATGTTGTGTCTCTTCAAAAGTGTTGCGGTCGAGGTCGAGAAGGTAAAGGTAAAATTGTTAGTCCCACCAACAGCACTCCCCACACTCACAGACTCATGGTCGGTGATAGGACCTTCTAGATTAGCAACCACGAGATCAGTATTTAGAAGTGTATCCACAAGACAGGAGAACACATGGTCATCGCCGCGCTCTTTCATCGCAATACGAATCGAGCGATCAAACATCATGTCGCCGCCGAACAGAATTTCTACGCGCGCACTATCGTCTGAAGCACTCTTTAGAGCGTCGCTACCTCCAAGCGGCAACGTAATACCCGTCGCGGTAAGGACGTATGCAATGAGAGATCCTACAATCATGGATACGAGTGCCATACGCTCACTCTAGCGCACTTTAAAAAAGTATTACAGAATATACACATGCGCGACAATGCCCGCTTCTATCTCTCCATGCTCTGGCTCGTTTTAACGGGCTGCGTTGTGGCGAGTGCCCTTATCGTTCTCATAACCTGGGGCGATCACACAGAATTACTCTTTGCCTCACTCGGCGCCTGGGTATTTGCGACTGCGGGCACTATTCTTTTGTCGCTGTAGTTGAAAGATGTGCCACTATCGCCGCGTGATCACTCACGCCTGTTACAAGCGTAACCCCGTCCGCGATAACGCGATCGTTGATAAAGAGCCCATCGACCATCTTATGATCAATTTCATGAACTTTTCCGGCACGTACCGCGCGATGTAATTCAAGATCAAGGCTCGTTGTGAAATGAGGAGGAATGGTGTCCGTATACCGCGCCGCGAACTGCGCAAATATTTCACCGCCGCGCGGCGCATTAAAATCCCCAACAATGAGATCGACGCGAAGCTCGTTGAGGATCGCGAGTAACCGAACGATGTCCTCTTTCTGATAGGTATCCGGAAGACCGTCAGGAGTCCACGTAAAATGCGTGGTTGCGAGGTGAATTTCATCTTCCCCAACGCCAATGCGCGCAGAAAGTAGCACGTAGCGCTGTGTCGCTCGCTTACGCTCTGCGGTTGTCGGCTCGTATACAGGTAGTGGCTCCGGGACATCAACATACGGAGTAACCACAACATCACGTAGGGGAACTCGCGAAAAAAGGCCAATGCCCTGTACGCCCTGTTCATAGTGACTCTCATGGTGCGCCATCCCCGCAAAAGAACACTTCGCTCCAATCGCTGATTCAAAAAGCGCTATGTCGCGCTCCATGATCTCCTGGATACACACCACGTCAGCTACCTCGCGCAAAAGAAAAGGAAGTGCCCGCTCGAGATGCAATGATCGTTCAACATTCAGTGAAATAAGCTTGAAATTCATATATGAAGCGTACCATTTACGATTACGGGGCGGTAGATTATGACTGTGAGAATCGGAAAAAGTTGACAAATGTCGCCCTACACGGCATATAGAAGAGGTGCTTCGCACAGGAGGCATGTTAAGCAGAGGAAAAAATGCCACATGAACCGCTGCGATGTCCGCGCCAAGTGAAGGTTATCATTGCGGGTCTCGCGTTTCTACTGGCCACCCTCGCGGTCTCCGCGGCACTCGGCATCTCGGACAAGATCGAGTATGCCAAAACATCGCGGATCACCAATTCGCGCTAAGGAAACGAGCGCTCAGAGGCCCGCCGATCAGGGAGATCGGCGGGCTCACTTTTGAAACACCTCACTTACTCTTTTTTGTAAGAGACGCTTTGATAAACGCGTCGAAGAGCGGGTGCGGATCAAGCGGGCGCGCACGAAGTTCTGGATGGAATTGTGTGCCGAGCATAAAGGGGTGTACCGACTTTGGCAATTCTGCGATTTCCATGAGTTTGCGATCAGGTGATTGCCCGGAAAATATAAGCCCTGCCTTTTCAAGCGTCTCGATGTACTCAGGATTTACCTCATACCGATGACGATGCCGTTCGGAGATTTCTTTCTTTGCATAGGCCGCGCGTGCGATCGTTCCCTCTTTCAACACACAGGGGTACGCACCGAGTCGCATGGATCCCCCGTAATCCTTACGCACCAACTTTTCTTTTTGTTCAGGTAATATATCGATGAGGGGTGTCTCTGTTTTTGGATTGATTTCCGTTGTGTGTGCCTTCGGAAGTCCCGCAACATGCCGCGCGTACTCCACCGTCATAAGCTGCATGCCGTAGCAGAGTCCGAAGTACGGAATGTTGTTTTCGCGCACAAAGCGAATTGCATTGATCTTTCCCTCAATACCCGTTTCTCCAAAGCCACCTGGCACGATCACCCCATCGTACGCTTTAAGTTCTCTGACACGCTCAGGATTATTCTGGTAATCTTTTGCATTAATCCACGTTATTTCAGGTTTTACACCGGCATGGTAGGCAGAAAATTTGATAGCTTCGATCACGGAAAGATACGCATCAGAGAGAACGAAATCTCCCGTATCAAAATACTTTCCCACGATACCGATTTTTACGGTTTCTTTCCCATTATGCGCATGAGCGGCGAATTTTTTCCATTCGTTCATATCTGACACTTGCTTCCCCTTCTTACCGAGCGCCTTAAGGAGAATTTCCGATAGGTCATCGCGCTCAAAATTTATGGGCACGTCGTAGATCGACTTCACATCAGGAGCGGAAATTATGTGATCAGCCGGGATGTTTACCTGTATCGAGAGTTTCTCTTTGCGTTTGTCATCGAGTGGCATTGCTGCACGCGCGATCAATATATCAGGCTGAACTCCGTAACCGTTAAGCTGGCGTACCGCGTTTTGTGTCGGCTTTGTCTTCATCTCGCCGATAGATCCGGGGACAGGCATATAGGAGACCATCACGAAAAGAACATCCGATGGATTTTTCAGATGAAGAACGCGAGCAGCGTCGATAAAAAGTGCGTTCGAAAAGTCACCGAGCGTACCCCCGATCTCGACTACCGTGACGTCTGACTGTGCCATCTCGGCCGACTTTTTGAGGCGCTGCAAAATTTCATCGCGCACATGCGGCACGGCCTCAACGCATTTACCGCCGTACTCCAAATTGCGCTCCTTTTCAATAACGGCCTTGTAGATCATGCCTGAGGTCATGTAATCCTCAGACCCGAGATCTCGATTTAAGAATCGTTCATAATTGCCCATGTCCTGATCGGTTTCGAGACCAGAATTCAAAACAAAACATTCGCCATGCTCGGTTGGATTCATGGTTCCCGCATCAACATTCAAATAGGGGTCAATTTTAACTAAATTGACCGTGAGTCCTCGCGCAGATAGAATTTTTCCAATAGATGCAGTCGCGATACCTTTGCCAACACCGGACATCACGCCGCCGACCACGAAAATGTACTTGTGACCTGATTTACGTGAGCGCGCGGGTTTTTTCGATGTTGCCATAGAGAACTAGGCCAAACACCGTGTATAAATCGAATAACACACAACAGAAGAGTCTTTCGCTGTAAGCGGTAGATGCGCACGCATATACGGTCAGCTTACCGCCATTTTCTGCCCCTGTCTTCCCTTTTCACTGTGCATAAGTAAACGCACAACACCCCGCTAGTTACGCAAGTAGCGCCGCACCGCAAGGAAGCTCGAAACTGCACCCAAAAATACACCGATTCCCATTAAGTAGATGAGGAGCATGGGAAAGGTCGCGATGTAATAGTCGAACACATTGAATGTGCCAAAGAATCGCTCCGATGAGGGTCCGAGCCACGCTGAAAGCGGGTACAGAACGATAAGCACAATGATACTCGAAATAACACCATAGAGTACACCAGCGATCATAAACGGGCCACGAACATACCAGTGTGCAGCCCCCACAAGGTTCATTACCCCAATCTCGTCACGCGAGGTATAGATAGCCAAGCGGATAGTATTGAACGCAATTAAAATAGAGGCAAATGCGAGGAAGCCCGCTATAGCAAAACCCACTGAGCGCGATGTCTCGATAATCGCGGAGAGTCGATCAATTGCCGACTTATTTTGATAGAAGTTAATCTTACTGATCGTTGAGGCGCTTTCGGTCCCTTGTTTTGCTTCAAGGAAATTTGCAATCGATTCATATTGCGACGTTTTTTTAGCACGGATTGCAAGGGACGCGCCGAGCGGATTGTCAGAGAGTTGATCCAGCGCCTGAATCGTGGACGCTTCACTCTTATGTCGCTCGCGGAACTCGGCAAGCGCCTGCTCGCGCGAGGTATACGTGACACTTTCAACCTCAGCGAGCCCCTCGAGTTCTTTTTTGATAGCTACAACCTGCTCCTCGGAAGCACTCGTTGCAAAGTACACATTGACATCCACTTTCGAGTTAAGTTGCTCGAGGGTCGAAGTAAGTGCCGCACCGGCAACAAAGAGCATGGCGACCACAAAGAGCGTGATTGTCATGATAAGAATCGCGGAGAGCGACACGAACCCATTGCGGATAAATCCGATGAGGCCGTAGCGCGCAACGCGCTTTGTGGTAAGCCACATACTCATACAGTAAGAAAATTCGAAATACTAAATACGAAATTCGAAACGGGTTTCAGGAATTCGTTTGATGTGTGTGATTTCATATATTGAAGTTTGATTAGCAATTCGCAGATCGAATTTACAAATGATACTTGCCTTGGCTTTCATCCCGCACAATCTTCCCTTGATCAAGGGTCACCACACGCTTTCCGATCGAATCGACGACTGATTTGTTGTGGGTTGTGAGAAGTACGGTCGTGCCGAGGTTATTAATCTTTTTCAAAATCTCTACGACATCGTGGGTGTTCACCGGATCCAGGTTTCCTGTCGGTTCATCCGCGATAAGTACATCCGGTTGATTCACAATCGCACGCGCAATCGCTACTCGCTGCTGCTCTCCGCCGGAGAGCTGATGGGGAAAGTTCCACATCTTGTCCGCGAGGCCCACCAGTTCGAGTACGTGGGGTACATCGGCCTCAATATCCTCATCTTCTTTTCCTGAAACTTCCATGGCGAACGCCACGTTTTCGTAAATGTTTTTCGTCGCAAGTAATCGAAAATCCTGGAAAATGGTGCCAATATTACGACGAAGCGCAAGAAGCTCGCGATCGGAGAGATCGGCAATTTCGCGAGACCCAAAAAAGACCGTTCCTTCAGTTGGAAATATTTCGGCGAAGAGCATTTTGAGAAGAGTTGTCTTGCCGGCGCCAGAATGTCCCACAATCGAGACAAATTCACCCGGGTCGATTGAGAGCGTGATATCGGAGACGGCGGGCGTCCCGCTCTGATACAACTTCGTCACGCGATCAAAATAAATCATAGGTTCCGTTTTTTCGTTAGAGAGGCTCCTGTGCTTTGCATTGTGCTCTGACATACGCTTCGCAAACTGCAACCGGCCCACACCTGAGTAGTATACCGCATGAATTTATACGTCCAAACTTCGTTCAGCATCGATAAACGACTGAATATCTCCCTCGAGCACCTTTTCAACATCGCGTCGTTCATGATCGGTGCGATGATCCTTCACTAACTTGTACGGATGAAGGACGTACGAGCGGATTTGACTTCCCCATTCGATCTTGGTTGTGGCTCCTGTTGAAAGTCCGCGCGCCTTCATCTCCTCCTCCTGTTTTTTGAGGGCATACAGTTTGCTGCGGATAAGCTCGAGCCCTTTTTCTTTATTTTGTGCTTGCGCCCGCTCGGTCGTGACGTGCACCGATACCCCCGTCGGCTTGTGCACAATACGCACTGCAGTCTCGCGCTTGTTTACATTTTGTCCGCCCGGACCTCCTGCATTTTGAAATATAATATCGAGCTCGCCCTCTGGTACTGAAAAGGTCGACGCCGGAATTTTGGGCAACACTTCGAGAAGTGAAAATGAAGTTTGGCGCTTACCCGCTGCATTAAAGGGTGACATGCGCACAAGGCGGTGCACGCCGGCTTCCTTTTTGAGCGCTCCATAGGCTCCGCTTCCCACAACTTCAAACGCGATCGAGCGATAGCCTCCGAGCGAGTTGCGATTGGCGTCGGTCTGATTCACTTTCCAGCCGCGCGAAGCACAGTACTTTGAGTACATATCAAAAAGTATGCGCGAAAAGTCTTCCGCATCGTCCCCTCCCGCACCTGAGATAATGGAAACAAGAGCATCTCCTTTTTCCACCCCATCAGCTCCTGCAAGTGCCGCCTTCAAGTCCTGATATTCTTTAAGAGCGGCCTGCGCTTTGTCTTTATCGGTCCAAAAATCAGGCGCCGCCATGGAGCTCTCAATCGCGGCAATCTGCGCCTGAAGCTCATCTTTTGAGTACATAGGGGCATTGTACTAAAGATCACCCGCAATCGATATAGACCTCACCATTGTCATGTCATGCGTGCACTACTGTTCAAGTACCACGAAAACTTGACAGCGCCCCCTAGAAACGCAGAATGGCTGGATGCATGCGCTCGCAACGATGGGGAGAAGTGCCCTGCGCGATATGGTGGACGAGCACGTGTTTGTTCGCGGCTCTGAATACTACAAAAAAGGCGCGGTTAAAGAGTGGAGTCTTTCGCCCCATGGCCGCTCAAGCGTTCGCATTGAAGGACGCGTCGAGGGCACCGAAATCTACTCGACCGAGCTCGTATTTGACCTGGAGGCGCGACACTTTTCACACCTCGCCTGTTCGTGCCCCTACGAAGTCGGCTGCAAACACCTCGTCGCACTCGGACTTCAATTCATAGAACTTCTCGAGACGTTCGAAAAATACACCGCGGGCATCCCGATTGTGAATTCTGGAGCTGCGCGCGATTCCATCCTCGATTTTGCGCGTGCGCGCTCGCAGGGTACAAAGCTCTCTGTACGAGAGAAAGAGGCGCTGCCTGAGACGCATCACGCACACTCAGCACACGAATCACCGACTGTAGCACCATCTCGCAACGAGTATTACCTTCGACTCTCAAGCGACCTTACGCCCTCAGTGGGAGTCCATGGCCGTGTGTTCTCGCCCCGCCACCTTGAGAGTGCGCTTTCCCTTCCAACGTTTACCGCCAAAGAACACGCACTTTTCAGTGCCATTAAAGATGGCGAATTTGATCCCCACACAAACCCGGGCCGCGATTTCGCCGATTTTATACAACGCCTCTCGCACACCGACCTCCAAGTTTTTGCAGCGCAAACCGACGCTTCAGTTCCGCTTACATTTGAAAAGGCGGCAGCTCCCCTCAAAGCCGCGCTAAAACTCGTGAGCGTGAGTGATGAGAGTGATGGGAAGCTCGACGGCTTTGCGCTCACCATGCCGGCTGTGTACTGGCGCGCTCGCCAGCAGGGCGCTCCCTCGCGATTCGTTGCGGGCGAGCATTGGCTTGCGCACCTCACTCGAAAAAAAGTGACACTCTATTCCCTTCCCACACGCCTTGGATACCTCATCGCTCGCGTCGAAGAAGCATGGATCGATACCTACGACCACAACTTCACCCGCCATCCGCATTCTCTCGGTTTTCGGGCCATCCTTACGGGAGAGGAAGTCTGGGAACTTGAAGGGCTTATGCAGGAAATGAAGGCTTCTCTTAAACTCACCGCGGCGCTCCCGAAAATCCATGCCATTGAGCGCTCAGACAAAGCCATTCCAACACTTGCGGTTGATTACCATGCAAAGGAAGAAACCGTGCGCGTGCGCCCACTCATCGATTATGGCTCGCTCACCCAAGATGTGAGCGAGAGCGTTCACGCCACGATGATCGGCGGAAGGCGCCATCTTACGATTCGGCGCAAGTGGTCGGAGGCTCACTCAACGCATCGCATCAAGATTGACGGCGACGTTGTCCGCATCGCACCCATCAACGCCGATGCCGAGATTTCCCTTTTCCAAAAGGTCGCGCGCGAAGCGGAGAGCCTTGGATTCGTGAAAGGCCTGCAACTCTCTCGCTCAGGCGCAAAGCAGCTCACGCTTTTTATGAAATCTACCCTTCCCCATTTGCGTGATTTTGCCGCACGCGAAGGGTGCGTCGTCACTTTTGTGAGCGATACCCTGGGGTACGACTCAAGCGACATCACGGCAAAGTTCTCGATCGACATGAATGCAAAGGAGGACTGGTTGCACTTCGATGTAGAATTATACTGCAATGGGGAGCGGCTCTCACTTGAAGATATAGAAGCCTTTATTGAAAGCGGCGAGCCCGTACTCCATCGCGATGGAAAAATAATCGAAATCACCAACCGCGACGAAATGGAACGTCTCGCCCTCATGCTGCGCAGCTTCAGGCGGCGCGAAGATGGCTACGAAGGCAAACTGTATCACGCGGCAGAACTCAATTATGTCCTTACAAGTTCACCCCATTACAGTGCCGTTCGTACCAAAAGCTTTAACGATTTCCTTACGAGCACACAGAGTGGAAAACCTATTGATGCGATAGAAATCCCAGAGCCGTTCGATTCAATCCTCCGTCCTTATCAAAAAGAGGGCGTGCATTGGCTCCACTTTTTACGCAGTTTCCGCTTTGGTGGCATACTCGCCGATGATATGGGTCTCGGAAAAACAATCCAAGCACTCACCCTCCTTTCGATGAACCACACTGATGGCGTGCCTTCCCTTGTGGTGTGCCCTAAGTCACTTCTCTTTAATTGGAGACATGAAGCTGAGATGTTTGCGCCTCACTTACGCGTACTCCTTTATGAAGGAACACCCAAGGAGCGCGAGCTTCTGCGCGCGCAATTTGGCGAGCACGACCTCATCGTCGCGAGCTACACTACCGTTAAGAAAGATGAATCTCATTTTGCGCACGATGCGACAAAGTTTAATTATGTCGTTCTCGATGAGGCGCAATTTATAAAGAACCATGCCACCAAAAGCGCTCAGATTGCAAAGCGTCTCAACGCGGGGTATCGGCTCGCGCTTACTGGTACACCACTCGAAAATAGCGTAAGTGAAATTTGGTCGGTCTTTGATTTCCTGATGCCGGGATTCCTCGGTGCACACAAGGAATTTAATGAACGATTCCATAAGCCGATCATGGACCAATCCGACGGTAAAGCGCTCGCCCACCTGCGCGCGAAAATATCACCTTTTATGCTTCGCCGCACGAAAGGCGAAGTGCTTCGTGAGCTTCCCCCGAAAATCGAACAAGACATGATCGCGGAACTCGGAACCGCCCAAAACGTGCTCTATCAGCACATTCTCTCGCAGGTAAAAAGCGAAGTGTTCTCAAGCGTCGCCGAACGCGGCTTCAAAAGAGCTCAAATTCACATTCTCGCGGGCTTGATGAAGCTGCGTCAGGTCTGCAATCATCCGGCGCTCCTTCTCTCGAAGGATGCGAAGAAAAAGCATTCGTATGAATCGGCTAAACTCGACCTTGCCCTCGAACTCATCGACGAAGCAGTCGAGGGTGGTCACAAGGTGCTCCTCTTTAGCCAATTCACCAGCATGCTCGATATCGTGGCGAACGAACTCGAAACAAGGCACATCGACTACCTCTACCTCTCAGGTAAAACGCGCGATCGCGGTGCGCTCGTAGAAAAGTTTAATACGGGGGATGTGCCACTATTTCTCATCAGCCTCAAGGCCGGTGGCACCGGCCTCAATCTCACGGCGGCAGACACGGTTATTATTTTTGATCCGTGGTGGAATCCTTCCGTTGAAATGCAAGCGGCGGATCGTGCGCACCGCATCGGCCAAACGAAAACGGTGAACGTCTATCGATTACTCACCAAAGGCACCATCGAAGAGAAGATTCAAACACTGAAAGCGAAAAAGAAGACACTTGCAGATGCACTTGTTGATTCGACAGGAGATCTCTTCACCACATTAACCTGGGAGGATGTCCGAGGACTCTTTGCATAAAAAGCGAGAGGCACTCAACGTGCCCCTCGCAAGAATCGTGAACAGAAGCCATCAAGGGTCGTGTTGGCCTCGATGGTAAAAGATTGCACGTCTCCGGTGTGCGTATCCACGTACGGATCGATACACCACAGAATAAAAGTGCGTCCGTCACGATGCCGCACGCTTCTGCCCAGATTCCTGAGAAAGAACCTGACAAGCGGTGCGTCGATGAGTTCGTACTGCCTACGATCCCCCTCGCGCCAACAGATGTAGTGGGGTACCTGCATGGCTTTCTCCTTTCCACCATGACTATGCCCGCTCAACCTTTTTCGGTCAAGCGAAAGAAATGCCACTCGTCCTTTCAGACGAGCGGCATAAGCGCATGAAAACATTTC
>CAYMRY010000029.1:7575-11560 GCA_964393065.1 uncultured Candidatus Saccharibacteria bacterium | reverse complement strand
ATCAAAAAGGCGAAAAGTGAGAACGCCATCAACGGGAATGTGATGTAGTTAAACTCAAAAACAATGCGCTGCGCGCAGGAGACGCCTGTAGCGGGGCACGGAAGGCCACTGCCGGGGAGCATTTGGAGGGCGTGTTGGTAGAGCGCGACACCCGCGCCAAAGATTGAGAGCACGATTGAGTATTCGGCAATGTAGAGATCACGCTTCCACGCGGCCATTCCCATAAGGAATACTTGCGGATAGAGGAAGATACGCTGCCACCAACAGAGCGGACACGGCTCAAAACCAAGGACGTCTGAGTAGTAAAGTGTGAGAATTGAGCCAAGAAGCGAGAGTGCAAAAGCAATCCAAAGACCCCACGTCCCTACCGAAGACGCGATTTCGTCAAAAAGTGGAAAGTGCTTACGAAGCAAGAAAACAACAAGAAGTGCAACTGTCCCGAGTTGGAGTAGGATTGTTCCGAGCGAGAGAAAGTAATTGAAATCGGAGATGGACATATCTTTATTAAAGCACAAAAAACGAATGTCGAAATTCGAAACAAATCACAAGCCGGAAATCTAAAGTTTTCAAAAATTCGAATTTGGATTTTAGAATTTGTTTCGGATTTCGTACTTCGAGATTCGAAATTATTCAGGAAGAGTACATCCTGTCTTCTCAGCCAGATCCTTCGGCTGCTGCTCCCCGGTCATTTTAGAGCCATCCGCGAAAATCCATGTCGGATACTGGACGATTTGTTTGTCGATGCACTCTTGAGTTTGTGTTTTGCCATCGGGAAGCGAACACTCGACGTACGGGAGAAGCTCGGCTGAATTGCCAAAGAATCGCTTCTGTTCCTGGCAGTGCGGACACCAGTAGGCACCATAGAAAACCGCCCCTTTATCCTTGATACACTGCGCGAGCTCATCATATTTTCCCGGAAGAGTCTTCATGTATACACTCGCCCCAAAGCCACCGACAATGAGTACCGCGAGTACGATCCAAAATATGGTGACGCCACGTCCTTTCATTTCGCTACGGTAGCACAATTCACACTTCGCGCAATATGCTACAGTGTTTAGCAATGCCGAAAAATGTTACGAAATGGCTCGAGTATTACATCGGGGACATCGTGTATGGAGCCAACGATGGGATCGTCACCACCTTCGCCGTCGTCGCGGCGGCAGCTGGAGCGGGATTTTCCTCGACCGTTATTATTATTCTCGGAATTGCCAATTTGATTGCGGACGGGTTTTCAATGGGCGCATCCAAATATCTATCACTTCAATCTGAGCAGTCGGTTGATCGAGCGGGCTCTGATTTGCGCAGCCCCTTTAACGACGGATTTGCGACGTTCGTGTCATTCGTCATCGTCGGCTCATTCCCGCTTATTCCCTTTCTTATACCCGCAGCTGCAGAACACGCCTTTACCGTCTCTGCAGTTGCAACTGGTCTTACCTTCTTTGTCGTGGGAGCGGCGCGCTCACTGGTCATTCCGAAAAATCCGATTATCGCAGGACTTGAGATGCTCCTCGTTGGCGGGGCAGCGTCCGCTATCGCCTTCCTCCTCGGTTCATATGTTGAACTCCTGATTCGGTAGCGGCTTTGTGTAATGCGGAGATAGGAGTCCTTTTTCGCAGGATGCACACTTGCACCCTGTCGGTCGTATAAATTCATCAAAATACTCATCACCATAATCAATGGTGAGCTCTTCGCCTGCGGCGATGTCGCGCGCGGCAGTTATGATGATTTTGTCGTCATCATTAATCTCTGCCTCCGTATTGGGGTGGCAGTCGTGGTTGATGTAGCGAGCAGTGTTCATTTCCGTGGCGCCATCGATCGTCCACGTCTCATTTATTTCAAACAGATACTTACTTTCCGATTCGTCAGCGATCCTCGTTGGAACATGCTCTCCTATGTATTCGAGAACAAAATCACCTTTGTGAATGGGTTGAAGCGCGAAGAGCCCAAACCCCGTACCAGGGCGAGCCTCACGTATCACAAAGCGGTTATCAATCGTCGTGCGCATAAGAAGTATAGTAAATACCACACTATTCCCACAACAACAAATGCGTGTCGCTCTAGGAGGTATACTATTTGCATGGATCCCGTGTTCATACAGACACTTCCCACCCTTCTGTATGCCATTTTTCTTGGCGCGAGCGCGCTTACTGTCTTTCTGGGGGCGCTCCTTACCTATCACTGGTATCGCTATGCTATGAACCCCGGAGTTGCGACCCTCGCGGTCTGCGTATACGCCGGCGTATCAGGAACCCTTATCCTCGGACTTCTCGGAGCCACATTCTTCATTACCGCAACCCTATGAGCCATGTACACGTATCGAGCGTCATTCATCTTCTTCCTGGCGAAGAAGTTATTCTCAAGCTTCACAAGCACTGGGTCATTCTCGTGCGCGACATCCTCGCGACCGTACTCCTCGCGCTTGTGCCACTAGTCGGCCTTGCAGTTGCGCAGATTATCGAGCCATCTCTCGTTGATTTTGACGGCTACTTAGCATTCATGACATTCGCCAGCATGCTCTGGCTCCTTATTGTATGGATGTCACTTGCGGTCATTTGGACGCACTACTACCTCGATCTTTGGATTGTCACCAACAAGCGCATCATCAGTGTCGACCAGATCAGTCTTTTTAACCGCAAGGTCACCACGCTCTCCCACGAACGCATTCAGGAAATTTCAGTGCGCGAAGAAAATTTTATCCAGGTCTTTTTCAAATACGGTACGCTCGATATCGAAACGGCCTCTCCTACCGATGGGGACGCAACAATGGAAGGCATCCCTATGCCGGAGCTTGTGCGTGGCGTCATCATGGAGCATGCAACAACGCGCGTCGTTGCTCCAGAATCGATTCAAGTTCCCGTCGAGAGTGCGCCTGAGCACCCGAAGCCTAAGCGAAAAAAGAGCAAGCGCGTAAGTACCAAGTCAAAAGTCGCAAGTACCGAAGAAACGCCGGTATATTAAAAACTTGTTTACTGATACTTGTTTGATACTTGCTACCTGATACTTGATACTTGTGTTATAAACCCTTTATGTCAAAAGATAAACTCTCAACCGACCCCTACAAAGGCGTTCGCGATTTCTACCCAGAAGATCAATATATTCAAAGCTACCTCTTTGAGAACATGGCGCGCACCTGCGAGCTTTTTGGTTACGAAGAGTACAATGCGTCCGTTTTTGAACCGACGGATCTGTATCGCGCAAAAACATCAGAAGAAATCATTAAAGAACAGAGCTACACCTTTACTGATCGCGGCGAGCGAGAAGTGACGCTGCGCCCCGAAATGACGCCAACGTTGGCGCGCATGATTGCCGGAAAATCGCGCGATATCCCAATGCCCGCCCGCTGGTACTCGATCGCTAACTTCTTCCGCTATGAGCGCACCCAAAAGGGACGCCTTCGTGAATTTTGGCAGCTGAATGCCGATATATTGGGTGCCCCGGGTATCGAAGCGGATGCAGAGGTCATCGCACTTGCACACGGCATTTTCCGCTCGTTCGGTGCGGATGAGCGCAATTTCGAAATTCGCGTCTCTGATCGCCGTCTCCTTGATGCAGCCTACGACGAAGTAGGTATTGCACCAGACATGCGCGCAGAGGCTACGCGGCTTCTTGATCGAAGGGCAAAGCTCGACGATTTTGATGCGCAGCTTGAAAACCTCCTCGGATCTAAAGCCCGCAATCTTACGCTCCTTCTTGATTCGACCACTTCAACCGCATATCTCGAGAAATTGCGCGGTGTACTGATGGCGATGGGGATCGGCAATATGATCGTCGATACAAAAATCACGCGTGGGTTTGACTACTATACCGGCGTCGTGTTTGAAATATTTGACTCCTCCGGGGAGAACAAACGCTCACTCGCAGGCGGCGGCAGGTATGACAATCTCACCTCGCTTTTCTCCAATGACCACATTCCCGCTGTCGGATTTGCCATTGGTGATGTGACCGTGCGCGACTTCCTTGAGACGCATAATTTGCTTCCGAAATA
>CAYMRY010000029.1:6406-7475 GCA_964393065.1 uncultured Candidatus Saccharibacteria bacterium | reverse complement strand
ACCGGCCATGAAATGACAACCTCGGCCGACCGCATCGCGGAGCACTTGTTCTCAGCGATGGGATAAGCGGAGCATAGGTAGCACGTTTGTGCACAGCTCTTCTGACAATCTTCATCGTATCCTCATCTCTCACCGATACAGTTGGCGCAGGCGCACAGCGCCGCAGGTAAAAAGGAGACCCGTGATGAGGCTCTTTGATACACCACTACAGCCCGTATACTTCCAGCATCTGCCTATCGAGGATCGCAAACGAATCCTCATAGCAGGTGCGGTTGCAGCCGAGCTGCACGATGGAGCATCAAACCTCTATCGGTATATGCTCCCCAACTGCAAGATCTTTGCATGCGAAGAAATACGCGATGGTAAAGTGGTGCTCGGCGAGAC
Source organism: uncultured Candidatus Saccharibacteria bacterium (assembly GCA_964393065.1). Classification (GTDB taxonomy): domain Bacteria; phylum Patescibacteriota; class Minisyncoccia; order Phycocordibacterales; family UBA2100; genus UBA10103. Next base: position 7,091 of record CAYMRY010000029.1, on the reverse strand, counting down.
AAAGAACATTCTCATCGAATCCACCTGCTGCTTGACGTAAGAAGGAGCAGATCAAGCTCTCGCCATCACAATCCTCAGGCCGACCTTGCTGTTGGCCATTTTCTTTTTGGTATACTCCCGCAATGCGCATCATTACCTTTGACATCGAAACTATCGGCGAGTTCGGAAGCGGCAATAAAGCATATGACAAAGTCGAGATGACGATCTGTTGTATTCATGATTCTGAGACTGATTCATATGATTCGTTCTTAAAAGAGGATCTGCCGCGACTGTGGAAGATTCTCGAACACACCGATGTGCTGGTCGGTTACAATTCCGATCATTTCGATATCCCGATTCTCAATAAATACTATCCGGGCGATCTCACCAAGATACGCTCGATTGATCTCTTAAAGGAAATCTCCAACACGCTTGGTCGGCGCGTCCGCCTTGATGCTGTTGCAGAAGGAACATTGGGAACGAAGAAAAGTGGTCACGGACTCCAGGCAATGCAGTGGTGGAAAGAGGGCAACATCAAAAAATTGCGCGATTACTGCCTCAAAGATGTAGAAATAACCAAAAAAGTCTTCGATTATGCCCTTGAAAATGGGTCGCTGAAATTCAAGGAACTCGGCATGAAGAAAGATGTGAAAATCGATACCTCAAAATGGCTCACCGCTGCCCCTGCTGCGGCCCTGACTCGGAC
>CAYMRY010000029.1:0-6306 GCA_964393065.1 uncultured Candidatus Saccharibacteria bacterium | reverse complement strand
GAAGAGATCCGCGGCGTGCAGTCCGACGACCACATCTTGGGTAATCCGAATGCGAAAATTGTTATCGTCGAATATTCCGATACCGAATGCCCGTTCTGCAAGATGTTCCACGAGACGATGCACAAAGTTATCGACCAGTATGGCGCGAGCGGCGACGTCGCATGGGTCTATCGTCAGTTCCCTATCCCCTCACTTCACCCAAAGGCTCCAAAGCAGGCAGAAGCTCTTGAATGCGCAACAGAACAAGGCGGCAATGAGATGTTCTGGAAGTTCACTGACAAGGTGTACCAAACGACCAATTCGAACAACTCACTCGATAGCGGTGTCTACAACTCACCTGCAACTCCACCGAATGGTCCGGATGGAAAGCCGTACTACACACAGAAAGCACCTCGCTCAACAACAGACGCCGGTCAACTCTCTGATTTCGCGCGCGAACTTGGACTCGATGTTGCGAAGTTTGAAGCATGCCTCGCATCAGGAAAATATGTTGAGCGCATCACCAAGGACACCAACGAGGTTGTCGCAGCAGGCGGCGGCGGCACCCCTCACTCGATCATGATTATCGATGGTGAACAGACGCCGATCGAAGGCGCGGTTCCGTTTGAGACTCTGAAGGGAATGATTGATGCGGCGCTGTAAAAGCTCTCAAAGTAAACAAAGACGAATGCGCGCCCGAGTACGGGCGCGCATTTTCGATTTTGTTGACGCTTCGCCCCAGTCGTGATTATATACTCCCGGATGGCACAATAGCCTCCGTACCCGCAAGTTGGAGAATAAAGATGCGGAAGATCACTCTCTTGGCTGCTCTCGCTCTAGTTGCAACACCAACAATTGCGCAACAGGATGTCCGCAAAGCGTCCATTGTGCATACTCCGAAAGAATCGCCGGCATCTTTTATCGGTGCTGAACGACCGGTTAAGATCAGCGACGTATCTCAACTAATCGTCGTGGAAGATAAGAAAAATAAACGTCTCTGCTATGTCATCGAGACCGTTGGGACGCTTATCTCCGGTCCATATCCAAGTAGCTGGAAAGACACGACAATGAGATCGAGTATATCGTGCGTGACAGCTGAATAGTTGTTCCAATATCACGAATTGAGAAAGGGTCGCCAATCGCGACCCTTTTACTATTCCCCCACAAGCCCCAATCTATACACCTCAAACGAATTCTCCCCCTCAAACATGTCACTTGGGTTAGGTAAATAGACTCGCTCGCGCGAAATCTCACGCGTCGCATCTGCGAGGAGTCGGTGGAATACCGCGAACTCCTCTGCATGCTGTGCGTACTCGATCACATAGCGACGCATTTGCGCAGAGCCGTCTTTGTTCTTCTTCTTGCGGCACTCGTGGAGAATGAAGCGCTTAACTGGTTTTCCGTAGGACTCTGAAATCGTGTAGTAATTAAAAATTGACTGGATGATAAAGAGTGTTTTACGTGCGCCCTGCGGACTAAAGTAATCAACAAATTTATGATCAACGATGTCGAGGGCTTTTGTATCAGCCTTCGAGCGTACGACAAGGTCTGAAACCGCCTTAATGGGAATGGGCAATTTAGCCACTTTCGACATCGCCTTCACCTCGATACCGAGCACGTCGTACTTTGGCGGCTTCGCAAGATAAAATCCGATCGCCTGCAAATATTCCGCCTCCATCGCCGCTCTTTTTTTCTTCTTATCTCTCTTTGATTTAGCGACGCCGAAATTGACTTCAAAATCGGGGACGCTGCGCAAGTATTCAAGCCCAAGCGCTACCGCTCCTTCTTTCGCTATTCCCCCATAAAAATGCTGTAGCGCCGTATGCCCCGCCCTGCCGATAATTCCTGCTGGGGATGATGGCGTATCGTACACTCGCTCGACGTAGCGCTTATACCACGCAAGAGGATTCGCCAAATACGAAATGAGTGACGAATGACTCCAATACTTAATCGGGATTTCAGCCGGCACCACAGGAAGATCAGGACCGAATATAACTTCGGTCTCAATGAGATCGTCCTCAATATAATCCTCGGGCATGCAGATATCCTAGCATTTTGACTCTGAGAACTGTCCACTTGTCGTGAAATCAAGTAAGGAGTACACTTTCGGAGTTCAATCGGAATGAAAGGGGTCCCATGCGACTAGTTTGGATTTTCAGACGAGCAATTGATCAGGCGGTCGACTATGTGATTGACCACTGGTACATCAAGCCGCAAGGCGAGCGAAAGCCTCGCGAACACTAAGGGAGATATATCTGTACCAACATCAGCCGCCGCATTCGAAAGTGCGGCGGCTCATTTATGCACCGCGTACGCTTGCCGCTACCAATAGGGGGCGTATACTGCCCCTTGTTCTGGAGAGCTTGGCAGGCGCCTATAATCTTCCTCTTTACGAGGAACGCTCACCAAGCCCTGCAGGACACCATTCATCATGGAACTCGCACTCATTCCGGTCTTAGCCGTTTTCGTCCTCTTCGCTGTTTCTGGCGCTGCCTTTTTTGCCGCGCGCCGCACGGGAATCCCCCACAGCGTTATCCTCGTCGCAATCGGCGTCCTCCTCATCCCGCTTTCATACATCCCAGGGTTCGCCTTTCTCCAGAATTTTACGCTTACTCCCGAACTGCTTTTCTACATCTTCCTCCCAACGCTTATCTTTGAATCCGCCTACAACATCAACATCCGCCGCCTGACCGCAGACGCTATTCCCGTTGCACTCCTTTCCATCGCAAGCCTTCTCATTTCCGCACTCGCGATCGCGGTAGGACTCTACTTCCTTCTCCCCCTCGTAGGTCTGCCGATACCCTTTTCGATCGCCTTTCTCTTTGGCTCTCTCATTTCGGCTACCGACCCCGTTGCGGTTCTTGCGCTCTTCAAAGAATATGGCGCTCCGCGGCGTCTCTCGCTCCTGTTTGAAGGCGAGAGTCTTTTTAACGACGGTACCGGCCTCGCGCTTTTCTTGGTCGCACTTGAATTTGCAGTGAAGAATGACTTTTCGCTCACCACGATCGGCGAGGGAGTATTTTCCTTTACAATAATGCTTATTGGCGGGGCAATCCTTGGTCTTATCTTTGGCGGCGTCTTCTCAAAGGCGGTCGGCTACGCACGCTCAAGCGAAACGGTCGCTATCACCCTTACGCTTGTACTCGCCCATGTCACCTTCCTAGTGTCAGAATACATTTCGGCCAACATGGTTATCGGCGGCTTCCATGTACACCTATCCTCTATCATTGCGACCACCATGGCCGCGATGGTCATGGGCAACTACGGCCGTCCCAAAATGCCGCACGGCGCGGAAGAATTTGTCGAGAAGTTCTGGGGTCAGATCGCCTTTTTTGCGAACTCGATTATCTTTATTCTCATCGGTACACTCGCCGTCTCTCTTCCGATTTCCTCTCCCGTACTCCTTGTACCAATCATCCTCACGGTTTTGATCGTAGCCTCCGCGCGCGCACTGTCGATTTATCCTGTCGTAGGATTCTGGAACACCCTTAACGAGGCGCGTGCAATACCACGCGCGTGGCAGCATCTCCTGGCGTGGGGATCCCTGCGTGGTGCACTCGCGGTCACGATGGCTCTCCTTATCCCTCAAACACTCTCGGTACCAGGATGGACGAACGACGTGAGCGCCTACAATGTCATACTCGCCTTCACGACCGGATGTATTTTCGTGACGCTCTTTGTAAAAGCGACGACAATAGGTCCGATGATGCGTCGCCTCAAGGTCACCAACCTCAGCCCCCTTGAAACCGCGGAGTATGACGAAGGGCGCGCGCTCGTGTATGCACAGGTCCTACGCCGCCTTGAGCGGTTCAAGGAAAAAGCATACATCTCAGAGGAGACGTTCGATGCCTTGCACGCACATTACACACGCCGCTTTGAAGAATCGTGCTCAAACTGTGCGAACATTAAAGACACCGATACCGCGCTTGCAGAAGCGGCACTGCGCATCTGGACTCTCGGCATAGAGAAACGCGCTCTCCAGGACCTTTACATGCACGATGAAATTTCAGAAGATGTGTTCAAGCGCATTCACGCAAAGTTGACGCATCGCACTGAGGAGGTTGAGAGCGGCCAGGCATCAAATAACATCCACATGCAACTTGGGCACGATGTATTCGAGAAACTCGCGTCATGGGCTCGCGCACTCGTAACGAGGCCGTCTGCTGAAAATACTGTTGCGCATATGTACATGTATTACCGCGCGCACATGATCATCGCGCATAAAGCACAAAAAGAACTCGAACGCATCCGTGGCGCGCAATCACAAGGACTCTTCTCACCCGCAGTCATCGACACCATAGAGGCTACCTACCGCGCATTCATAGCAGACGCCGCAAAGGAGATGCGCGTGCTTACTAACGAACATCCGCGCCTCATTGCCCCCCTTGCGTTTCGCCTCGCGCGCGGTGGCGTCCTGAAAGTGGAAGGATATGTCCTCGAGAAACTACACAGCGGTGAAATGGTCACTCCAAAAGTCTATGCCATTCTTCAAGAGGAGCTTCATAAAGAAATTGACGAGATGGAGTATCGCTAAAGAGGACTTTGTGAGTACGTCTTTTGAGAACCAAAATTTGACAGGATATGAAGCCTATTTTGCGCAGTGTTTTTGCGCCTAAAATCGTTGACACGGGGGTAAAGAGGAATAGGATTATCTGATCCGTTAATTCGGAAAAGCTCTTTCGGACTGGGCAGAGTAGGGAAAAACTCTAATGCGAATGACCCACGACCAAGAGGCCGAGCTTGCGTTGTTACGGAACTCCGGTGTCCTTCAGGACATTAACCCGTGTTCCTTACCGACCCAAATTATCCGGCCTTATGACAAGAAGGCAGTGAGTATTCTGGTGGTATCTTGTTGCGATGGCCATCAGAACGCCGATATCCATCGCCACGCAATTAATTGCTGTGTGCAGTGGAAAGAGCAATTAGGCTACCTTGGCGAAGAAGACTGCTATCACTGGAAAACCTGCAATGGCGGACCGCTGGTGCTTTCAGTTCCTGAGATCGCGCGACAGTACTATAAGGGCGAAGTGCTTCACTTGGATTTGCAGCTCTTCGGCTGCTACGAACAGAGTCGTACCATCAAGGGCATGAATTCGGTACTGCTCATCGGGCATGCCCGCTGCGGCATGGCCGACCCTCATCTAAAAACGATCAGTGAGTACTGCGAACGACTCGTTAAAGCCAAAACTCGGTTTATGCGAGAGTTCGACCTCGAAAGCGCCCAGGTAATCACCTGGCTCCAAACGCACCGCCTCAGCGGCGAGCGCAGGGCCTACCACGTCGACTACAAGTCGTTTGCGAGTGCATACTCGCGAGAACCCATGCAAGCAGTTGCATGAGACTGACATGAGGCTCGTGCCACGCACGAGCCTCATTCTTTTTCTACACACGATCTTCACGATCGTGTGATTCATTTTTAACTTCTTACTAGAGATCTGTACCTGAATACGAGAGATTCAAACTTTTGTTGCAGAGTGGAAAATCAGGAATGATGTTGCCCGGGCCGATTTCGCCAAAGAGTGCCCAGTTACAAAATGATGGATCTGAGAGCGCCAAGCGGTCGATATGACCCTTTTCATCGAGGCGCACGAAATCGATAACCGCACCGCGCCAGCTCTCGGTGTATCCAAGCGCGCTTCCTGTTTTGGTTTGAAGGGCAACATGTACGGGACCCTTCGGAAGCGAGTCGAGTGCTTCTCGAATAAGGCGCAGGGATTCCGCACATTCACGAACACGAACCTTGAATCGCGCAAGCACATCCCCTGCGCTCTCAAGTACGATTTCAGGCTTTAATGTCGCATATGCAGCGTGCGGATGATCGAGACGCATATCGATTGCAACGCCGGATGCACGCGCAGGTGTGCCGCGCGCACCGTATGCTTCCGCAGCGGCTTTTGAGAGAACGCCGGTTGTTTCAAATCGCTCCATCAAACCGTCGCTATTGAATGCTATCTGCACGATATTCTCAACCTCGCCTTCGATGCGCGCCAGCGTCTCAAGAATCGTTTCCTTTCCTTTTGCATCTATATCATGAGCACCACCGAGCGTTATCGCGCCGCGCAAATAGCGGTGCCCAACGAGACTCTCGTGCATACGGCGCAATTCTTCTACCATGCGGAAGCCTTGCGCCGCCATAAAGGTAAAACCGGTGCCCATGCCACCCATGTTTCCTATATCAAAGAGGTGCGCCGTCACACGCTCGAGTTCGCCCCAGATGACCCGTAGATGCTTCGCACGCTCTGGAATTGATGTCCCTGTCGCTTCCTCAATTGCCTGGGCATAGGCGAGCGTGTGGCCAACAACCATATCGCCTGAAATGCGCTCGAT
>CAYMRY010000028.1:0-11623 GCA_964393065.1 uncultured Candidatus Saccharibacteria bacterium | reverse complement strand
GGGCCTTTGGATACGCTACTCGACCTTATCGAGTCGCGTAAATTGTCGGTTTCTTTAGTATCGCTTGCCGACGTGTGCGACGCATACCTCTCGTATGTAGAAAAACTGCCCGAGCTTCCGCTCTCGGAGACGTCGCAATTTGTACTTATCGCATCCACACTGCTTCTTATTAAGTCGCGCTCGTTGCTCCCGGTTGATCTCTCTCACGACGAAGAAGAGTCCATTGAGGAACTCGAACGACGTTTGAAGCGACTGAGTCACATCCGTGCCGCAGCAAAACTCCTGCGTGCCTCATGGGGTCGCTCTGTGCTCATCGTGCGGCGCCGTACACCGGACATTTCAAAAATACTGCAAGTGAGTGCAACACGCTTTGCACCGGGGGAGGCGACACTGGCGGTCGTTCTTCGTTCAGCCCAGAAATTAATTTCATCGCTTCCAAAACCAGAGCGTATGATCGAAGCCACGGTTGCACCCATTTTAAAGTTAGAGGATGTCATCATACGCCTTAAAGAGCGTCTCAATCGGGCAGCAAAGACGCGCTGGAGCGATCTCACGCGTGGCGCGTCACGTCACGATACGATCGTACATTTTCTTGCAGTTCTCGAATTAGTCCGTCATGGTTCTCTATCCGTTACCCAAGATAAACTCTTTTCCGATATACTGCTTGAGTCGGACGAAGTATCGACCGGAGCTCCGAAATATATTTAATCGAAACTGTATGGGAACTATTGCGCAACAAATACAAGCACTACTTTTCGCAGAAGGAGCGGCCCTGACGTTTGCTTCACTTTCAAAAACGCTGCGCGTGTCAGAAGTAGAGGTTCAAAGCGGTCTTACCGAATTGCGGGAAAGACTCGCTGGTACGGGGCTTACGCTTATTGTCTCGGACACCGAGGCGACACTTGCGATCGGCAGCGATGCGCGCGAGGTTGTGCACGCAAAAGCGTCCGCCGAATTTGAGCGCGACATTGGAGAAGCGGGTCTCGAAGTGCTTGCAATCCTTCTCTATGAGGGCCCGTCTACTCGTGCAACGATCGATTATATCCGTGGTGTCAATTCAAGTACCTCGATTCGCACACTTCTTGTGCGGGGCCTCATTGAGCGTTCGGGTAATCCCTCCGATGGAAGAGAATTCGTCTATCGCGCCACCACCGACCTCCTTGCTCACCTGGGGGTTACCGATAGGGAATCGCTCCCGGAATATGCTACAATCGCGCCTGAACTTGCCACGTTTAAAGCAAGTAACGCCGATCATGGAACCGAACCAACTAAATACCCCGAATCCGCTTGATATAAGCGCCGCAGCTACTGACAGCACCGAGGCCACAGCGGAGACTTCTGCTGTGCCGGCAGAGAGTAGTACAGGAGCAGAAAGCCCTGCAACCGCTGCGGCACCTGGCCCGATACAGTCTCCGTTTGTCTTCACGAAACAATACCTCCTTCACGCGCCCGCATCCCACGTACTCCTCGGCACGCTTCTCCTTAGCGTAAGTATCGTCGGGGGAATCTCGCTCCTTTCATCGCTCGTCCCGATGGGTGAAGTTGCCACACAGGAATCGGCGCGACAGGTTGCGGCAGCGGCTCTCGCTGAGCGGAAATCAAATTTTGATAATCTTACCCTCGAAGCTCGTGGTGCGTATGTCTACGATGCTGCACGCGATGAAGAGTTGTACGCAGCGAACGCGTCGCTGCAGCTGCCGCTCGCATCAATCACGAAAGTCATGCTCGTCCTAACTGTCGCAGAGGCTTTGCCACTCGATAGTCATATCACCATTTCGCGTGAGGCGGTGGAGCGCGGTGGGGGAGGACTTACCTGGGGTGAAGAATGGGTCGTTAAGGATTTAATCAACTTTACCCTTATGACCTCATCAAATACCGGTGCAGAAGCGCTCTCAGAGGCAGCTGCGCCGCTTATTGCGACAAAATATCCTGAAGCTCCACAGGGAAGTGCGACCGTATGGCGCATGAATCAGCGCGCACAAGAGCTCGGTATGCACGAAACCTATTTCTTGAATGCGACTGGGCTTGATGAGAGCGTGACTCAGGCGGGAGCACTCAGTTCCGCCCGCGATATCGCGACGCTCTTTTCGTACATCCTGCGCACGAATCGGGATCTCTTTGCGGGAACAGCGCTGCAAACAATCTCCGTGAGTCCGATTAATTTTGAACAGCGTGAAGCGCACAACACCAATTATGCGCTCCCCAATATCGAAGGTCTCATCATGGGGAAAACGGGCACGACCGATCTTGCTGGGGGGAATCTCGCTATCGCGTTTAATGCGACGAGTAGCCACCCGGTTATTGTGGTGGTTCTCAATTCCTCTCCCATGGGTCGCTACACCGACATTGAGAATTTAGTCGCGCGGGCACGCTCGGCCGTAGGGGGTCGCTAGAGTCGAATTTAAGTGGTATAGTATGGCGATGATTTCAGACGTCGTTCGGGTCCTCATTCCCGCGGGACTCTCTTTTTTTGTCGGTATTGCCGGTGCGCCACTGCTTACGCATTACCTCTATGCATTTAAAGCGTGGAAGAAAAACGGCGGGAAAATGGCCTACGACGGAAGCGTTGCAGTCATTTTTAACGGACTCCATACGCATCGCGAAGTGAGGGCGCCGCGTTTTGGTGGCATCGTCGTGTGGGGAAGTGTCGTTATTTCAACAACGCTTCTCTCTCTTATTGCGCTTCTCATGCCCTCTGAAACAACCTCCGCTCTCGAGTTCTTGAGTCGCAGCCAGACCTGGGTTCCTCTTGCTACACTCGGTATTGGTGCTGCGATTGGTTTTATTGACGATCTCTACATGATTCGGCCAGCTGGCGATGGGCTGCGTCTCCGTTACCGTTTGATGGTTGTCGTCTTGCTCTCGCTTGCCATCGGTTGGTGGTTTTATGACAAACTTGACGTTCACGCGATTGCGATTCCGTTTATGGCGCCGCTCGAACTCGGTATCTTGATCGTACCTTTTTTCATTCTCTTGTCGCTTGCCATTTATGCGAGCGGAGTCATCGACGGTCTCGATGGGCTCTCCGGCGGTGTGTTTGCATCTGTTTTTGCCTCCTATGCAATTATCGCGTACTCGCAAAACCAGATCGACCTCGCTGCGCTCTCAGCTTCAATAGTCGGGGGACTCCTCGCATTCATTTGGTTTAACATTCCGCCCGCGCGCTTCTATATGAGTGATACCGGTACCATGGCACTCACGCTTACCCTCCCTGTCATAGCGTTTATGACGGATACCCTCGGTGAGGGAGTTGGAGTTGCAGTCTTACCTATTATCGGTATTTTGTTATTCCTAACCGTCGCTTCGGATGTGATTCAGTTGCTCTCAAAGAAATTTCTTGGTCGCAAAGTTTTCAAAATAGCCCCACTCCATCATCATTTTGAAGCAATTGGCTGGCCAGCGGAAAAGGTTGTCATGCGGTATTGGGTGCTCTCGATAGTTTTTGCCTTTCTGGGAGTGATTATCGCGCTTGCGGCGTGATATTCTGAGATGATTGCGGGAAACTGTGCCGCAAAGCCATTCACATGAAGACACATCGCTCGCTGAGTGCCGCATTTCAAGTGGATCGTACACTGCTCATTCTCCTTGCAACACTCGTTATTGGCGGGGCACTTATTTTCACCTCGGCGGCGCTTGGACTTCTTGCGCGCGGTGCAACGCATATCTCATCCGTAGTATTTAATCACTTCGTACTCGGCATTGGGTGCGGCGTCGTGTTGCTTATCGGCGGCTATTTTGTCGATTACAAAAAATGGCGTCAGTTTGCGCCCTATGTTTTTGGACTTGCACTCGTTGCAACAGCGCTTGTTTTCGTACCAGGCCTCGGGTTCGAGCATGGGGGTGGCAGAAGGTGGATCGATCTTGGCTTTGCCACACTGCAACCATCCGAACTACTGAAGATCGCCTCGGTTATTGCCGCCGCAACGTATTTCGCGCTTCTCAAAGATCAAGTAAGTACCTGGCGAGGTCCAGCGGCACTGCTCTTAATTCTGGGGATCCCGATTGTGCTCCTGCTTCTACAGCCTGATCTTGGAACGCTTGGAATCATTGGCATTTCGGTGTTCGCTATTTTTGTTGCTGCCGGTGCTCAGGTTCGGGACATCGCTCTTCTCATAATCTCAGGACTTCTTGTTCTTGGGCTTCTCTCGCTCACGCCCCGCTATGCCTACGTGTATGACCGCATCGACACGTTCTTTCACCCGGAAAAACAAAATGCCCTCGTTGAGGGATATCAAATTCGGCAATCCCTCATCGCGATTGGATCCGGCAATCTCACCGGGCGTGGATTCGGACAAAGCGTGCAAAAGTTTACGTACCTCCCGGAGCCGATGGGGGATTCCATTTTTGCGGTGCTTGCAGAAGAGTTTGGATTTATCGGGGGCACAATTCTCATTGGTCTCTTTCTTATCCTTGGTCTCAAGGGCTTTAGCGTCGCGGCTCGGGCTCCGGATTTATTTGGTGGGCTTCTTGCTGTCGGCATCTCCACGTACCTCGTTGGCGAGGCCTTCATCAATATCGCGGCGATGCTCGGACTCGCGCCGCTTACCGGTGTCCCGCTCACCTTTATTTCCCAAGGTGGCTCCGCCATGCTTGTGTCTCTCGCCAGCGCGGGAATTCTCCTCAATATTTCGAAACGGAAGGCTCAATCGCGTAACTAAGCCACGTGCGAGGGAGATGGGGTGAAAATATGGTACACTTTTTGTATGAAGATTGGACTCACGGGAGGTGGTACGGGAGGACATTTCTACCCGCTCATTGCGGTTGTTGAGGGTATCGAGGAGATCTGCGAGGAGAAGAAATTGATCGAACCGCAGTACGTCTATTTTGGTCCCGAGCCATTTGATGCGGCGCTCCTTCCTGAGCACGATATCGAATACGAGAAAACCGGTGGGGCAACGATTCGCAAGGATGGCAAGCCAAGCGGTACCGGAATGATCAAAACCTTTTTTGGTATTTTTCGAACGTTTCCTAAAGTTTTCTCCCACTATCCTGACGTCATTTTCTCGACGGGAAGCTATGCCGCGTTTCCCACGCTTTTCGCAGCACGGCTTCTGAAAATTCCTGTCGTTATTTATGATGCGGACGCCAAGCCGGGGCGTGTATCATTATGGTCTGCACCGTTTGCGCGCTGGATTGCCGTTGCACACCCTGATGCGGCAAACGGATTCCCGACAAAATATCGCGACAAGATAGCGCGCATCGGGCATCCGATTCGCAAAGAGATTCAGTATGTAGCGCGCGAAGGTGGGCATGAGTTTCTCAAGCTCGACCCGAGCGTACCCACCATATTCGTTATGGGTGGCTCGCGCGGCGCGCGTGCGCTTAACGAAGTCCTTCTCGATGCGCTACCGGAACTCGTCAAGCGTTACAACATCGTCCATCAGACAGGAACTTCGATGCAAGAAGAAGTAGCGGGGATCGCGAGTGTCTCGATGCGTCATACACAATACGAACATCGGTATCGAGTATTTGGCCTCCTGAACGCACTTGCGCTCAAAATGACCGCCGGAGTAACATCGCTCGTCATTGCTCGCGCAGGAAGTGGTACCATTTTTGAAATCGCTGCGTGGGGCATTCCCGCGATACTGGTCCCGATACCGCTTGATGTTTCTCATGATCAGACGGAGAATGCTTTTTCCTATGCGCGCGCGGGTGGAGCGATTGTGATCGAACAACAGAATCTCACGCCCCACCTTTTGATTGCTGAAATTGACCGTCTGATGCAAGATGATGCGGCTCGCACGCGTATGAGCGAACAAGCAAAAGCATTTTCTCGTCCGCTCGCTGGGCACAAACTTGCGGAAATTTTACTCGAGACAGCGCTCGAGCATGAGCCCGTATGAGCAAGGTCGTAACACGAATAGCGCCAAGCCCGACAGGGGAGATGCACATCGGTACGGTGCGCACCGCACTTTTTAATTACCTCTTCGCACGCAAGCATGGGGGTACATACTTTGTGCGCATTGAAGATACCGATAAGGAGCGCAACAAAGAAGAATGGGTCGACGCGATTTGGCGCGATTTTGAGTGGTGTGGTCTCGTGCCGGATAAGCGCTATCGCACGTCAGAGCATCTCCTACGCCACCAAGAACTTCTTCACTCACTCGTTGCATCCGGAAAAGCGTACATCTCAAAAGAGCCGAAGAAAGATGATCTGTCCGTCATAGTTGAAGTGGTGCGCTTGAAGAATCCTGGTTCGCAGGTCTCCTTTGATGATTTGGTTCGCGGCACCGTCACCTTTGATACGAGCGAGCTGGGTGATTTTGTGATTGCACGCTCGATCGATGACCCGCTGTACCACTTTGCCGTAGTTGCCGACGATGGCGATGCAGGCGTCACGCACGTCTTGCGCGCAGAAGAGCATATTTCAAACACGCCACGGCAGATCCTCATACTCGAAGCGCTTGGATTTACTCGTCCATTGTACGGCCATATTCCACTCATCCTTGCCCCCGATCGCGCGAAACTCTCCAAAAGGAAACATGGCGCTTCAGTCGATAAGTATCGCGCGCAAGGCTTCCTTGCACCCGCGATTATCAATTACCTCGCACTTCTTGGTTGGAATCCTGGTACCGAACAGGAGCTCTTTTCGCTCGAAGAACTAATCAAAGTATTTGATCTCTCCCAAGTCCACAAAGCGGGTGCGATTTTCGACGTTGAAAAGATGCGCTGGTTCAATCGTCAGTATCTAGTGAAGCTACCCGATGATGAGTTTAGTGAGGCTTGCCTGAATATCATGAAGACAGAACTAGGACAAAAAGAAATCCCGTATGATGAGGGAATAGCGCGTAAGGTTGTACCGCTTATGCGAGAGCGCATCAGTGTCTATGATGATCTACGCGCTCTTATTCGCGATGGTGAGCTCGATTTTTTCTTTGCACCTCCACAGCTGAGCCGCGATAAAATCCCCGAGAAAAAAAGTAATGCTGAAGACGCAAAGCATCATCTGAGTCATGCACAGACCTTGCTCAGCGCGCTTCCTGAAAATGATTTTTCCGAAACCTCAGTCAAGGCGGCTCTTTGGGACTATGCTAGTGAAAAGGGGAGGGGGAGCGTATTGTGGCCAATTCGCTATGCCCTCTCCGGTCGAGACAAATCCCCTGATCCTTTTGTGATATCTGCATTCGTGGGAAAACAAGCAGTGCTTGAGCGCCTCAAGAGCGCGGAAAACTTGTTGTAATGCTATGGCACTTCGACTCAGTGCACTGTGTCTCTTGCTTTTTTGTGCTGTAGCACCGTTTACGCTTTTTGCAGAAACTGCAGAAGAAATTCGCGCGCAGATTGTTGCGCGTCAAAGCGAGCTCGAAGCGTTAAATAAAGAAATTGCTCAATTTGAAAAAGAACTTTCAGCGGTGGGCGAAAAGAAACAAACTCTACAAAGTGCGGTCAATGCGCTTGATATTTCATACAAAAAAACGCAGGCGAAGATTAAAGCGATTCAGAGCCAAATTGCAACGACTGAGCTCGAGATTCGAGAGCTTTCGGGTGATATTTCGACAAAAGAAGAATCAATCGCGCTCGACTCCGCGGCGATCGCTGAGAGCATGCGCGGCTTGTATCAAAACTCTCAAGCGTCCCTTGTCGAGATGGTGCTTGCGAATCAATCGCTTACTGCGCTGTGGGATGATGCTGCGGCTGCAATTGAATTTCAGGACACACTTAATCGCCATGTAGAATCGTTACATGTGGCGAAGGAAGAGTTGACGGAAGATAAGAATGCCGAGGAAGAAAAACGCAAGCAATTGGTCGGGCAAAGAGCCAACCTCACCTCAGAACAACAATCACTCGCGATTCAAAAGAAAGAGCAACAGAGTCTTCTCGTTGCAACGAAGTCACAGGAGTCTACCTACCAGGCAATGCTCAAGGAAAAGCAGGCCGCAAAGACTGCGTTTGAACAATCCTTGAATGATCTTGAATCAAAGCTTGAATTTACACTCGATCCCTCGCGTCTCCCTCCGTCCGGTAAAGGCGTTTTACGCTGGCCGCTCGATAAAGTTGTCGTCACGCAGCAGTTTGGAAAGACTGCCGATTCTGGACGACTCTATACATCTGGTTCTCATAATGGCGTGGACTTTCGCGCGACGATAGGAACGCCTATCCGCGCGGCGCTCGGTGGTGTTGTGCAGGGGACAGGGAATTCAGACGCAGTGCGTGGCTGCTACTCGTACGGCAAATGGATTTTAGTGAAGCATAACAACGGCCTTTCGACGCTCTACGCGCACCTCTCGCAGATAGAAGTAGTTGAAGGGGAGAGCGTCTCAACAGGCCAGGCTATCGGCTATTCGGGCGCTACAGGCTACGCAACCGGGCCGCACCTCCATTTCGGTGTCTATGCCTCAAATGCGGTCACGGTGCGCAAATTAGGCACCAAAACACCTTGTGGCCAAGCTACTATTCCAGTCTCAGCAACGAGTGGGTATTTGAACCCGCTTGATTATCTGTAGTTTTGACACAAAGTATCCGAGTGGTACTTTACATTAAGCGTGCTCCAAAATGATAGGCGATATGCGTATGGAGGATCCCGAAATGCTGAGTGGTAAAGAAGCTCATTTCGCAATCATGAAATGGGAGAAGGAACGATTGGAAGCGGGCCGTCGACTTGATCAGATTTATGCCCGCATTCGAAGTGATCCCGATGCCGTCGCCGCTGAAATAGGAGTGACGAAGAAAGCTCTTTTATACGAATATACGGAAGTCAACGAAGACAGAGAAGAGATTCTCTGCGTGAGAGTTGACGCAAATCAGAAATTAGCATCATTGTGTGAGAATGAGGACGCGGAAGAGATCCTCAGTGTTAAGAAAAAGGGAATTTCGACTGCTCGGAGGGTCAAGAAATAGATCCGTTTCAAAGCTCCCCGCGCCACAATAAAAGAAGGCGCGGGGTTCTCCTTTAATTCGTCGAGATTTATGTACGAGGATCTGGAAATTCTACAATCTCAAGTGCGTGTAATTCTACTTTTGATGCGCGACGTAAATAGCGAATGATATTTTGTGAAACTATAGGGAAGTAGTGGGTCTGAGCAAGGTCCTTCATGAGCCAATGAAGATGCTCTTCATGTATGATCCACGATCTCGGCTCAAACTTCATCAAAGAAAAAGGGGAGGAGTAGCCCCGTAATGACTTACGTCCATCCCACATGTAATACTCGTGGAAGTAACTCATCGCGAGTTCGTGTGGTGTGGTATAAATGGGGTCGCGATATTTGAGAACTGCGTGGTTTGTTTTGCTAATACCTCCCCACTTGCCGAATTTTTTAAAGAGCGCGATCGTGTGGTCCTCATCGTCATATGCAGTGGCAAAATCCATAAGAAGTGGCCTTTCGCCATGAAATGCCAAGACCGCTGCTGCAAAGACCGCTCCTTCGAAGCAATGTGCGGTCTTTTTCTCAAAAACGGTCTTTGGCGAGAAATTTGACTCCCCTCCTAATTCAAAATTTGTGGGAAGGGTATCAAGGTAGTCCTGGATCTTCCACGGTTGATTTAATTTTGAAAAAAGTCTGCGCATTTCTGGGGGGAGAATTGCGCGAACTTTTTCTGTATAAGTCATAGAAGAAGTATCAGCGCTGATGTCACAAAAGGCAATTGTCCGACACTAAGGCGTCGGACAATTGCATCATCTTTTGCGGACATTAAGCCTTGGGCAAAGCCCATGGCCAATGTCGCAAAAGATATATTGTGCGACATTACCATAGAGGGAGAAGCGCCTGCCGAGAAGCCTTTTCTTCATCTACCCCCTACCCCGACGGGTCACTTGTTTTGATCGGCTTCGAATGTGTACGTATCAACTTATTCCCCGTTTGAGTGCACAAAAAAATCCGGAAATTATTTTTCCGGATTTTTTGCTTAACATTTATTCGTTATTCCCTTTTTGTCATGGATTAACTCTTTATGCTTTACCGATTTTTTCAAGTGCACGGAGTACTTCAAGCGGAACCGCAAATACAATCGTGTTCGATTGATCAGACGATATATCGTTGATTGATTGCAGTGTACGTAAATGGAGTGCGCCCGGTGAGTTAGCGAGCGTGTGGGCTGCTTTTGCCATGTTTTCGGCTGCGATAACTTCGCCTTCGGCGCGGATGATGACTGCGCGCTTTTCACGTTCCGCCTCTGCTTGTTTAGCGATTGTACGCTCCATATCAGCGGGAAGTGCTATGTCTTTAAGTTCGACGGTAGAAACCTTGATCCCCCATGGATCAGAAGCCTTGTCGACGACGAGACTAATGCGCTCGGAAATCTTATCGCGTTGCGAGAGTAATTCATCGAGCTCTACTTCGCCGACTGCATTGCGCATGGTTGTTTGCGCAAGCTGCGACATTGCATAAATGTAATCTTCGACTTCGAGGATGGCTTTCGATACATCTGTCACGCGATAGTAGATAACCGCATTAACGCCGACAGAAATATTGTCCTTCGTAATAGCTTTTTGTTCGGGCACGTCGACGGCCTTTACACGTGTATCTACTTTGCGCAAAGACTGAAAAATAGGAATCACAATCCTCCAACCGGGCTCTTTGATGCTGGTAAAGCGACCAAGAGTGAAGAAAACACCTTTTTCGTACTGATTAATCTGCCTCAGAATAGTCGCGAGAACACCACCGATGATAATAAGAATAAGAAGCACGCTATAGATATTCATGCCACAATCCTACTCCTCTTATTAATGAGCGCCAGTGCTGCATATAAAATAGATCGCCGGTCCCAAGAGGAACCGGCGATTCGTGCGCGTGTGGGTGTGAGCATTAAGATTTATTGCTCACGTTGGCGGCTACCCACAATTCTCGCACTTTTTCGAGGTCGAAGTTGACCGTATCTCCAGGTTTATTATCCACGGCTGGATCCTCGGATTCGACTCGCAGTGTCCAGCCATCCACGGGACAGCGGTCGTCGTTGACCAGGACCGTCTTATGCGATCCAGTGCCTACAATTTGTCCTCGGTACCTCACGACTAGTCTCCTCTCCTCAAGGTTCTGGTGGAATCAGTATGCAATAGAAATACATCTACGTCAACAATGCAAGGAAAGCGACTTAAGAACTATTTTACCGCCCACGGGATCGGAAACTGTTCAAATTCAGGTAAAAGCTTGCGGCTATAGAGGAGACGCGAGATGACTTCTGCATGAGAGAGTGCACCAGTGAGCGCGTTGTGTGGGTTCGGCTCCTCGGGAATACCGCAGTAATTAAGAACGGCATCGAGATCGAGTGCTGAGCGGTTTTTCATAACGGGTGGTTGTTTGCCGCGCTGCACTATGTGCATGTAGCAGAGGGTATGCGTGTCGATCGTGCGGTAGGCAAAGGGCCAGTTGGTATGCCCTGCTCTTTCGGACGCATACTTCAAAAAGTCGCGATCGAATGAGACATTTTGTCCCGCAAGAGTTTTCTCAGGAAGATCCGTGCTCCACGCCATAAATGCATGCACAAGATCAGCCTCTGACTGCTTTTTGGGATCCGTAATTTCGTCCATCGTAAAACCGTTCACTTTAAGCGCCTCTTCCATGATATGAGCCCCCTCCCACACGCGGCATTCCTCATAGAAACGACGCGACGGATTCGCCAAATCAAGCGCTCCCACCGAAACGATGGAGTGCTTATGCGCCTCTGTACCCGAGGCCTCAACATCAAC
>CAYMRY010000027.1:9631-11736 GCA_964393065.1 uncultured Candidatus Saccharibacteria bacterium | reverse complement strand
ACTTCTTTTCTATCTTTTTGTGGTCGTAGTTCTTCATGGCAAAACTGTACCATGACAAAAGGGCCGCGCGAAAGCACGGCCCTTTTGAGCGATTCCTATCTCCATTTTCTACATCGCCGGAATTGGTGCACGCTTTTCATACGGTGGGTATCGCTCCGGATCGATAGTGCGATCGAAGCAAACCTCTCCTGCGCCATGCGTCCAGTTTTCGTTTTCAGGGAATCCTACAGGATACGCGTACGAAGGGTCTTTTATCGCCGGATTGTTTGCATTCATGCTATCGGCGTTAAAAGTTGCGCAGAGCTGGAATGTCATATCTCCAGTCTTCTTGTATACGTACGATGCGTTTGATTGCGGATCCAGCGGAATCATGTACCCGGAAATTGGATCTTCGATATCGTTCAATGTGTTTGGAAGGGTTTGCTTTTGCTGCCAGTAATTCACGATCTGCCATTGAATATTCTGAAGATCGCTCACTTTCTGGGAATCAAAGCGATAGAGTCGTACTTGTGCGGGGGAGCCCATGATGAGGAAACCAGAAGCGATGGCCGCGATAACAACGATGCCCGCTGCGTATCCCACGAGTTGAGCCTTTCCCGTATTCTTGGTCCAGTAGCCGCGTAAATCGGCGAGGAAGTGGAGAAAGACTCCGCCTGCGACGAGAAGAAGTACAAGCACTTTAAGAATAAAACGCATCGTAATGTCGCCACCAAGGAAATAGTTAATAAGTGTAATAAGGTCTCCGACAATTGCAGCACCTGCCACGAACACTGTGAGTACGAGCGCCCAGCGACGAACCCAGAGCTGCTCCTTGATCTGATCGATCTCGATTTCTTTGCGGATGATGCGTAGGAGTATCAGTGCAACGGGAACGAGCACGATGAGACTTGCCATCGCAAAGCGGATGCTGCCCGAGTAGGGATCCGAGGAATAGTACGCAAGCGGATCAGGATACGCGTAGTTAATGTACTCGAAAATAAGCGTAATAAATGAGATGACGCTGCCATAAAGCGCTATCATCGCTCCCGCCCAGAGGAAGAAATCCTTGGGGGTGACCTTAGGTGTATTCATATATCGAAAGCATACCTCGTAATCGTACTTTGACAACGGATGCCGTGAACAGCATATATCAACTCTGACACGATCGCGCCGAAACAGATATATTTCAAATTTCGATCTTAGCCAGGCCAAATTGTTCCCGCAGACTTTCGGTCGACTCAATTTTTTCGAGTGTGCCGTAGAGTACAAAGTTCGAAATACGACGATCGCTCTGTATAAGTTCTAATAGCTCGTGGCACTCATGCGGAAATACCCAGACACTGTTGTGTAGCTTTATAAAGCCGGCACGCTTGAGAATACCTCGTATTTGATGACGTAGTGATTTGAACTTTTCAGGAATGTCGTAAGTAACTACACGCCACTTACCATCCCACGAGCGCTGATGTACTGAATCACGCACATAGTGGATTGTTCTATCGAGTATTGTGCGGCCAGGTTCGGTTATTGATAATGTATCCCCCGTTCGACGTGCTAGCCCTTTTAAAATCAGTGAGTCTATTGCTTTTTTGGCACGATAGCGCGCGAGTGCTCGCTTATATGCAATGCTCGACATCCGCCTCGCAGAGTGTGCGGAGCAAAGAAATCCAATAAGCAGATCACCCGCGTTAATACTCTCGAGAATTTCCCTTTCGACGGCGCCGATTCTAATTTTTTTTCCAAAGAGCACCATACGGGAACTATATCAATTTAAGCGCGGTCGTGCTGAGGATGATATAGTTTTTTTAAATAATTCACTAGCTATGGAAAAATTCCATCACGTCACCGTCTTGAACGACATATTCCTTCCCTTCCGTGCGGACCCAACCTTTTTCGCGTGCCGCTGCCCATGAGCCTGCTTCAAGCAACTTATCCCACGCTATCACTTGCGCGCGAATAAACTTATCGCGAAAGTCGCCATGAATTGCAGCTCCGGCCTCCGGTGCCTTTGAACCGCGCTTAATCGTCCATGCACGTGTTTCTTTTTCGCCTGTGGTAAAAAATGAAATCAGATCGAGCAATCGGTATCCGCTTTTGATAAGGTCGTCGATACCGTCTGAGGCCACACC
>CAYMRY010000027.1:0-9531 GCA_964393065.1 uncultured Candidatus Saccharibacteria bacterium | reverse complement strand
ATACCGATTGAAAGTGACATGCGCGGCATTTTGACACACTCCACACGTTGTGGCAATCGATAGGTGGGCGGGGATAAGCGTACCTTGCACTGTTGCACTTTATGGTCTACGTTGAATCTATCAGCGCCTGACGTGCTGATAAGGAGGGTTTTGATGACCACAAAAGGTACGCACAAGTTTCAGTACACTGAAGGACTGAGAGAAACGTCTCGCAACGTTTCCGCTCAACCGGGAATCTGTGGAACGCCGGCGAGCGGGTTCGCATTCTGGTTCGTGGCTGCCATGATAGCAATCGTTGGCGCAGTCGTGCTTGGCTTCATGGGAATTCCACACCGATAACGAACTCAACTGAGTAGTCTCAGGGGTCTCAACAGTAGCCAGCCAAGCGCTGGCTACAATTTTTTATCGACCAAGTTCCCCGAGGTGGTGCACGATTGAAAGCCACCGAGCTTTTCGTTCTTCAGGAATATTTTCAGATGGGCCAAACCAAGTTGTTCGAGTTCTAAACCCAGCAAACCAGAGTATCCCCCATTTTAATTGAGCGTTTACATTCCCTGGCAATAATTTAACGAGCCACGGATGCGTACCGCTTGCAATGATGATGCGTGCGGTTTTGCCGCTGTACAAGCGATGCCAAAAGATTGAGCGCTTTCCGCTCGGAAATTTCATGTAGCGAAAAGCTGAACCCGGCAACCAGGCGCGGTCGAAGAGCCCCTTGAGGATCGCGGGCATGCCGACCCACCACACAGGGTGAATTACCACAAAATGATCTGCCCATTGCACGAGTTCTTGAAATTTCTTGAGATCCGGCTCAAGTTCCTGCATTGCGCGGTACCCTTTATGAAGTATCGGATCAAAAGTCATGTCACCAATATTCAACCTTTGAATCTCGTGCCCTGCCTCCTTTGCGCCTTTTTCATAGGCATCGGCACACATGCCACACATGCCTGCTTTGTCGGGGTGGCCGAGGAGGAGGAAGATTTTCTTCATATGCACTAGAGTACCATGCAAATACGGCTCTTGGTGAGGGTTGACGATAGCGCTTTTAGATGTTAATATACTGCACGTAATAAATACCATCATGTCTACATCATTTCAGAGTCTTAAGAACTTTATTTCAGAAAAGCGTTGGTTTCTCGGCGCACTTGTCGCGCTTCTTCTTGTCGGATTTGGCGTGTACTCAAGCATGTCAGGCTCAGATGCTGCGACCGCCGTCGAAGATACTAAAAAAGTAGTCAAAGTAGGTACGGTTGAGAGTCTAATGGGTGGCGACACATCGCTCTCCGTTGTCGCGGAGATTCGCTCCGTGAACGAAGCGAAAATTTCTGCAGAATCCGGTGGTCGCGTGACCCGCGTACGCGCTGCTCTTGGTGATTTTGTCGGTGCGGGGCAAGTACTCGCGGAAGTCGAGAATGGCTCGCAGCGCGCTGCGCTTCTCCAGGCTGAAGGCGCACTTGACGCTTCAAAAGCTTCGGTACCAAACACTGAGAATTCTCTTGATGCTGCCAAAGGGACCGCGGTAACAACGTTACTTTCCGCATATGCATCGGCGGAAGCTGCTATTCACGATACGATTGATGATACGTTTTCAAATCCGGAAAATACGAGTCGCAAGTTTCTCGTACTTACCTCAGATTCCCAGGGAAAGATGGAACTCGAAAATGCGCGCGCTGATTTGAGCGCGATCATAGCGCGTCATGCAGCGCTCTCAAGTGGTCTTGCGAAAAATGCTGATCTTACGACTGAGCTTGCGCGCGCAGAAACAGAGTTGCGCGCGATTCGCACGTACCTCGATACCATGATTCGCGTTCTGAATGCGGGCATTCCTGCTCCAGAAATGTCGCAGACTACCATCAATGCCTATCTGAGCGAGGCTACAAGTGCGCGCACATCGATCACGACATCGCTCTCAAGCATTACCGGAGCGCAAAGTGCGCTGGAGGTCGCCTCGAACAATACGGGGGATTCCGGTGGCATCTCTGCCTCTGCGGCATCGCTGAAGCAAGCACAGGGTGCATACAATGCGGCGCTTGCTGCACTTGAAAAGACCATCATTCGCTCCCCTATTTCGGGAACTCTTAATAATTTTACAATCAAGCTCGGGGATTATCTCTCACCCACACAGCAAGTAGCGGTCGTGTCGAATAATGGCGCGCTTGAGGCCATTGCCTACATAACCGAGGAAGATACTGCGCGCGTTTCCGTAGGACAAAAGGTAGACATTGAAGGCGGAATCCTTGGAACTATCACCCGCATAGCTCCTGCGCTTGATCCGGTAACACGTCGCATCGAAATTCGCATCGGGTTACCGGCGAGTGCGACAAAGACACTTGTGAACGGCCAATCGGTGCGTATTGAACTTGCAAAAACAGGAGACGTGAAGAAAACAAGCGGCCCGTTATCTATTCCAATCACTGCGCTCAAGATAGAAGCGAATCGCACCATCGTTTACACGGTCGTAAACGGCATTCTTACCGCACAAGAAATTACGATCGGAAAGCTTTCTGGCGATTCCGTGCAGGTAACTGCGGGTCTTGAAGCAACAAGCGAAATTGTTGCTGATGCCCGCGGCCTCAAGGAGGGCGATGAGGTAGCTATTGTAAAATAACATGATCCCGCTCTGGCAATTCTTTCTACGTAAGCGCCAATTTACGGTGCTCCTTATGGTTGCGCTCGTAGGTGCTGGCACCTACGCGCTGCTTTCGATCCCCAAAGAGTCTGCGCCGGAGGTGCGTATACCAGTTGGTATCGTTTCCACCGTATTTCCCGGGGCATCTGCGGAAGATGTGGAGCAGCTCGTCACGAACGAAGTGGAAAGCGGAGTCGCTAATCTTGAAAACCTCGACAAGCTCACTTCAAGCTCGCGCGAGGGTCTCTCCATGGTTACGGTGCAATTTGATGCTAACGCAGATCTCGATAAATCACTTCAAAAACTGAAGGATGCGGTAACGGCTTTGAAGCCAAATCTTCCTGAAGAAGCGAACGATCCCGCGGTAATTGAAATTAATTTCTCAGAGCAGCCGATCCTCATTCTCTCCGTTACCGGCGAGTATGCGCCTGCGATTATCACGCAGCTTGGAGAGGATCTGAAAGACGAGCTCCAGAATGTTAAAGGCGTTTCGCGCGTGGAAGTCTCTGGCGTACGTCAAAAGGAAATTCAGGTTGTGGTGCAGAAGCAAAAACTAGATCAGTACGGCATTCGCCTTATGGATGTGGTAAGCAGCATTCAAATAGCAAACGCGAAACTACCTATCGGCGCTATTACCGTTGATTCGGTCGAGTACGCACTCAATTTTGAAGGCGATATTACTGAAGCAGATCAGGTGCGCGATATTGCGATTACCACACAGACAGGTTCGATTGTGTATGTGCGGGATATTGCGGATGTGGTAGATGGTCTCACGCGAGAAACGAGTATCTCGCGCGCTTCAAAAGGTGGTGCTGCCTCGGAATCATCGCTCACCCTTTCGGTGTACAAATCTTCGGGGGGAAACATTGTCCAAACGGGAGATGCGGTGAAAGAACGCTTGGAGGAATTAAAAGGCAGCCTGCTTGCGGGAAGTTCGATCGTTATATCGCTTGATTCGAGTAAAGAGGTGAAGACAAATTTGAGCGATCTCACTCAGGTCGGCTTCGAGACGATGATACTCGTGATGCTTACGCTCTTTATTACGATCGGCTGGCGAGAAGCACTCGTCGCGGGCGTCTCGATACCGCTTTCATTCTTGATTGCATTCGTAGGCTTGCAGGCGAGTGGAAATACGCTCAACTTCGTTTCTCTTTTCGCACTCATTCTCGCGATCGGTATTCTTGTTGATAGCGGCATTGTCGTCACAGAAGCAATTCACACCCGCTTACGCATTTTTGCGACCAAGGAAGAAGCTGCTGAGGCCGCGCTGAAGGAATATGCGTGGCCGCTCATTGCAGGTACACTCGCGACCGTCGCTGTTTTTGCGCCGCTCTTCTTTATTTCTGGAATCGTTGGGCAGTTTATTAAATCAATCCCCTTTACGCTGATATTCGTCCTATTTGCGTCGATCTTTGTCGCGCTTGGACTTGTTCCCTTGATCGCAATTACCTTTACCAAAAAGGAATCCAACTGGCTCGAGAAAATCCAAGAAGATTACACGCATCGGTTTCAGGAATGGTACCGCGAGAAGCTCAGTTTTATACTCGACAATCGTCGTGCACAGAACATCTTCCTAATCTCGATTGCTGTAGGCTTCTTCCTCGCGCTTGCCTTGCCGATTTCCGGTCTCCTCAAGACGACATTCTTCCCGCAAGAAGACATCGGCTTCGTGTTAATTTCTATCGAGAAACCACAAGGAACGACTCTGTATGATACTGACCTCGTAGCGCGCCAGGTGGAGGAGGCTCTGTATGGAAATCCTGACATTGATTCCTTTGCAACGACCGTGGGCGGCTCGAGTGCGCTTACCGGAGACACACCGACAAGCGGTGGTAATCTTGCAAACATCACCGTTCTTCTTAAAGACAAAGAGGAGCGTGAACATACGTCCACCGAAGTTGTTGAGATGGTGCGCGCAAAGATAGGCACGGTGCCGGGCGCAACTATCCGTGTCGCAGAACCGAACAATGGCCCACCATCAGGCGCGCCGGTTCTCATCACTTTTGCCGGAGATAATCTGGATGAGCTCGAGAAAGTTTCGCTCAATGCTGAGCGCGTTCTCGCATCAATTGAAGGTGTCTCCGATATCCAATCGAGCGTTAAAGATAACGGCCTTGAATTTACGCTCTCAATAGATCGCGGTAAGGCAGCGTCTCTGGGGCTCTCGCCTGCTCTCATTGCACAGACGCTCCGCACTGCCGTACAAGGCACACCAGCAACGACCATACGAAATGCTAATGACGATACCGATGTTGTCGTGAAGCTTGATCTTAATCCTCTTTATGATGATCCATCGGAAACAACGAACGTGAGTGTGGATGCGCTCCGCTCAATTGCTATCCAAACTCCAAAGGGTCCGATTCTTCTTGGATCTGTTCTCAATACGACCCTGGATCGCGGTAAGAGCAGTATTCAGCATGATGATCGTAAGCGCATTGAAACGGTGTCGAGCCAGGTCGTCGGGGGTAAAACTGCGTTGGAGGTAACCAGTGAATTCGAAGCGCGAAAAGCGGAACTTGAGTTGCCTCCTCACGTGACCATGAAAATCGGCGGTGAGACAGAAGATGTCAATCAATCATTCGCAGAGATGGGGTTTGCGGCAATCGCGGGACTCGTGCTTATGCTCGCGATCATGGTGATGCAGTTTAACTCGATGCGCCATGCACTCTACCTTATCCTCATGGTCATACTCTCCCTTATTGGTGTCTTTGGCGGACTCTTTATTGCAGGCAAGACGCTCTCATTTTCGTCGGTTGTCGGAATCATTGCACTCTCGGGCGTGATCATCAATCACGCTATTATTCTCACCGACTCAATTCACCGTCTTGCTTCGACGCGCTTCGATCTGAAGCCAAAGGATATCGTTATTGAAGCCGCGGTGTCGCGCTTGCGCCCGATCTTCCTTACGACCATCACGACGGTCATTGGTATGGTGCCTCTTGCTGGTGCAACTGCGCTCTGGGGACCTCTTGCCTACGCGATCATGTTTGGACTTTCCTTCTCAATGATTTTGACGTTGGTGATGATTCCGATTATGACCTATCGATGGCCCGGGACTTGGTTTGACCGATAAAAGTGAGAGTGATGAGTCACGCATAATTTTCTGGTGAAAATTTGCCTGACCACGCCTCGCAGCCAAGCTGCTCCGGCCTTGCGACATGCCCCCGGCGTGTCACACCGATTATGACCTATCGATGGCCAGGCACGTGGTTTAACCGATAAACCTGTGTGTACAAAAGCCGCCCGCACTCGTGTGCAGGCGGCTTTTGAGTAGAGTTTAATTGTCTCCGTGAATGAATTGGCCGATGCTTCCTTTTTTGCCAATGAGATGCAGTACCATATTGCGAAAGGTTTTGAGACTGAAATAGAGTGCAAAAAGGAAAATAAGTGCGAGTGCCTCGCGTTCGATAAAGGCGAGAATGTGTCCCTCATAAAACGCATTAATAGCGAGAAGTTCATACGTGATAATTCCAGCTATGGATGCAATGGAATTGGCGAGCATGCTAATTTGTTTCAGTGGATTGGTGAGAGCGCCAAGAATTGCAATCGCAATAGCACCGCCGATTTCAAACGGAAGTGCTCCAGGAAGCGTCATGGTGAGGAAGGGAGAAAATATAAGCATCATCGCACTTGCAATCATGAAAAGCTGACGTACGTAATCGCCGTAATAGTGTGGAATTGAAGGGGTCGTGCGCAAGTCCGGGATGTACGGATTCTCCTCCATAACGTTGGGCTCTCCCCCGCCGTCGCTTTCGCTGTCTGCCATATACCGCCATTATACGCGTTTTCCCTTATGTGCAAGCTCTACCACTGCGTCTGTGGAATCATGAGATGAAACCCGATTAAGGCGCTCATGACCGCAGGTGAGGCATTTTTGGCGGATTACGTAGCCTTTTCCAGTACTTCCCTCAATGGAAATTGGCTCCATAAGTCCTCTACACGTGGCTGCCCTATCCCCAGGGTTTATGTCGACATGCTTGCTCCATAGGCAGTGCGGGCAATGGTTGGTGTAGCCGTCGCCAATAACGTGTGTGCCACATTTACCACACACAAAATCCTCTTTGCGCTTTTGAAATTTCTTCGTGTCCATGATGATTACGGGATTGCAATAGAAACGGAGGAACGGGCTTTCTCACCTCCTGCCGTTGTACATTCGACAGCATATGCAGTTGTGCCTGATTCCTCGATTAAATCTTGCTTGGTCGCTTCATTGCCGCTTGCGAACTCTATGCCATTTTTAAGCACTTTGCATGACGCCGGTCGCATGTTGACTGAGGTCCACGAAACATATATTTTGCCCCCTTTCTTAACATTTTGCGGCTGCACGATGATAGTGACTGCAGAACGACCTCCGGAGACAACAAAGTCTGCTGTGGATGCAGATGTTGTAGCGCCTCCTAGCGCAAAGGGAGATGTGGGTTGCATAGGGGCCGCGCCATATGCGCCTTGAGTTCCGACGGCGGCAGATGGTGGTGTATAAGGTTGTGTGCCAAGGCCGAAAGGACCATACGATGTGGCGCGCGGGTCTCCGGGTACGATGGCAATATCGCGACCCACGATTTGTGACGTCACGTCTGGGGGGCTTACTGGAGCACCGCCGATTTGATAAAAGGTTGTCGAATAATTTGCGCAGAAGCGTTGTTTATCCACGAATTGAGAAGCATTTGTCGAATTCCAGTTTCGAAAGTCCCCGAGTGCTACATCGAATTTTCGATCAATATCGCGACAGGTATTATACCGAGAGCACGAGCCCGCACGAAACGCAGGTCCGATGTCATGCACATAGCCAATTACGTCGTTTATGACATATTCTCGTCCTTTTCCATCCGCTTCCTTAATGGGGCTCGCGTAGCGGACAGTTCCTATGTAGAAGTATCGACCGTAGAACGCTTCGTTCGCCGCAAGGGTCACATACTTACATTTCTTAAGACGAACCGCATCGAGTGTCATAGGAATATTTCCGCCGCCATCTGAGCATGCACTTTCTGGTCGCGGCTTTGACGTCGCCCAGGGTCCTTCGATATTGTCATTTGGTCCTGGTGCAAAACAAGTGACAAGCGCCGGGGTGGGCTTGCCGCCTGCTTTTAGCTCCTGTCCTGTTTCAGCAAGCGTAAATAACGGTACCGTACTCAGGATAGCTAGTAGCAGTAGTACGTTGCGGATCATAGTTATTGTAATTCTACACGCTTCTCGAGGGTAAGTGGATTCCCCTGCGGTGAGGGACAGGAGAGCGTGAAAAGTAACTTTCCTCGTGCGAGGTCGGTTGAAGGAATTCGCACGGTTCCTTCTTTTGCGCTGCCAATTGTTACGGTCTTATTTGCGCTATCTTGAAGGCGGAGTGTACAGGGTTCTCCGCGCCGAGTACCCAAGGAGGTCCACGAGACTATAAACGAACCGCCCGTAGAAATTCGTTCGGGTTGGACGATGAGCGATGCGATGGTATGTAATAGCTCACTTGAGCTGTTGCTTGGCGATGCGCTTGTTGATTGAATTGGTTCGGAGGTCGGCTTAAAAAGTGATGCAAGCGATGAGGTGAGCGAGCCGTTCGAGAAGAGCGAAGAAAACATACCAAAAGGTGATGCGCTTTGGTTGTTGTATGTCGTTGCGTAGTGCGGTTGATAGTTTGAATAATACCCGACACCATCCACCTCGGAGGCTTCAAGAGCGCCTGAGGGTCGAATTGCAGTGAGTGACGCGCGGTCAGCGGCAAGTTTTTGGGCCTGTTCTTCACTTAGTCCCGCTGCTTTTGCTGCGCGTGCAATCATACCTGGTTCGCCGAGTGCTACGGCAGTTTGAAGCCCTGGATCAGTTGCTGCCTGCTTCACGACCTCAGGGGGAGCCTGTCCTCCAAATGCTTGCGAAATGACTGCGCTCGTTGAAAGTGGTTGGCCCGTTGAAGCAGGGCGCGAGATCTCTGCTGCAGGCCTGAGCGCAGCGAGGGCAGAGAGCGAATTTGAATTTGCCGCTGTTCTAATTGCGCTCCCGATTCGTTCATCGCATTTCGATTTACTCGCAATACTTTCGGTTTTACCATCTGCCACTAAGCGTAATGAGACCGAAGGTTCGCGCGAGCAATTGGGACAATACGCTTTGCAACCATAGGTATCCAAATCGGCCTGCGTTTTACATCGCCGCGTTGTTTCTATGGTGACGGTGCCGCTGAAGGTGTGCTTTTCGACGATGATCGAGTGGTCAGAACATTTAAGACATTGGTTACCATTCACCACCTCCATGCCTCTTTTGGAAGCCTCTTCGGTAGAGCTTACGGAAAATTTCTGGAGCCGTGGCACATCAGGACACACGACACGATTTGGATCTCCTGCTTGTGCGGTTGCGGTATGCGGCAAAATGCATATGACAACAGAAACTCCTAGCGAGATCGCATAGCGCATTCCTGTATTGTACGGCACTCTGAGATAGCTTCTGAGTACTCTGTTGAGAACTACACGAGAATCGTCGCTCTCGTCCCGGAGATTTCAAGCACACCATTTTCAATATGGATACGTTTTGGCTCAGCGCCTTTAGTGCGCACGATGATAGAGCCTTTGGTGAGCGTACTGATGAGGGGTTCGTGATCGGGAAGAACAGTTATCTCCCCTGTTGTTGTTGGAATGGTAGCTGAAATAGCCTCTCCATCAAAGAGGTTCTCGGTGACTGAAGAGATAGTGAGGTAGAGGGAGTTCATAATTAAGTTTACAGCTGACAGTTTACAGAGGACAGTAAATGCGAATGGATATGAGTCTGCTGTGCACTGTTTACTGTAAACCGTTAACTTCTTCAATAGATCCCTTCATATAGAACGCCTGCTCATCGACGCCGTCGTGCTTACCATCGAGAATTTCTCCAAACGAGCGGATGGTATCGGCGAGCGAGCAGTACTTACCGGGCTTGCCCGTGAAGAC
>CAYMRY010000026.1:0-12354 GCA_964393065.1 uncultured Candidatus Saccharibacteria bacterium | reverse complement strand
AATGCAGACAGGGGGTCGATTATCTCTTTGTTAACGAGTCATCTTGTGACCCCCAGCCGAGCGGACGAGATACCCATTGTTTACGACAACTTTAGTGTCCGCTCGGCACTTCCTTCACTCGCTTACCCTGTGAGCGCGTTAAGGAGGTCGAGGTGATGATTGTGTATACGAGTAATCAAGTGACCTCCACATGCGGTCGAAACCGCCGTTGTTGACGAGAGGAAGCGTGACCGCGAAGCGGCGCAAGCGAAAACTTGCGCCGCTCTTCTTTTGCTAGACAAAGAGAACTTCGGCGCGTATTCTCATTGGATATGTACACACCATCAGAAAAGATTTTGCGAAAGTACGCAGACGTGTTAGTTAATTTCGCGCTCGGGGGCGGGAAAGGAATGAAGAAAGGAGAGGTCGTGCATTTGAACGCGACCGAGAGTGCAAAGCCGCTCTTTATAGAAGTACGTAACGCGATTTTGCGTGCGGGAGGGCACATTGTTTCCAATTACTTGCCGGATGGCACAGCTGATCGGCGCTCGATCTCACGCGAATTTTTCGAGATAGCAAAGCCGCACCAACTTGATTGGTTTCCCGAGAACTACATCAAGGGACTTGTGCAAGATCTTGACCACACGATTCACATTATTGCGGAGGCGAATAAGAAGGAACTCGAAGGAATTGATCCGAAGAAAATTATGCGTCGCGGTATCGCATGGAAACCGTTTCGGGATTTGGAGAATGCAAAAGAACATCAGGGCAAATTCACCTGGACGATCGGACTCTACGGAACTCCGGCTATGGCGAAGGAAGCGGGACTCAGTGAAAAAGAGTACTGGAATCAAATCATCAAAGCGTGTTTCCTCGATGAGGCAAATCCGGTTAAGAAGTGGAAGGAGGTCACGAGAGACATTGAAAAGTATCGCAGCAAATTAAATGCCCTTGCGCCGAAAATTAAAAAGCTCCATGTCGTAGGCGAAGACGCAGACCTCTGGATCAACTTTGGAAAGAATCGGCAGTGGCTCGGTGGTACTGGGCGTAACATTCCAAGCTTCGAAATATTCACCTCACCAGACTGGCGCGGCACCGAAGGCTGGATCAAGTTTAATCAGCCGCTCTATCGGTACGGCAACAAGATCACCGGTATTGAACTTCAATTTAAGGATGGTCGCGTGGTGAAGTCGAAGGCAAAAACCAATGAGAAAGTCCTCAAAGAAATGATTGCTACACCGGGAGCGGACAAGATCGGGGAATATTCGCTTACTGACAAACGCCACTCGCGCATCACAAAATTTATGGCGGAGACTCTCTTCGACGAGAACATGGGTGGTCCGCAAGGAAACACGCACTTAGCTCTTGGTATGAGTTACAAGGATACGTTTTCGGGCGATGTCTCTTCGCTTTCCAAGGAGCAGGCGGCTGAGCTTGGATTCAACGATTCTTCGGTACACACCGATATTATCTCGACGACGAAGCGTACGGTAACCGCGCATCTTGAAAACGGTCAGGAGATTGTCATTTACGCAGACGGGCAATTCCAAATTTAAAACAGTCACAAGAAACGAACCTGCCGCAAAGTGTGCGGCAGGTCGTTTGTTTTGATCGGGGCATACCCTCGATTAGCGCGAAGGTCGAGCGGAAGCTCGTACCCACGCTTGCGTCCACTCACCGAGCTGTGGTCCCATCGAGAGTGCTGCGAACATTGTGCAAAACAGTATCAGAACGAGCGCCATAGCCCCCCGTGATCCTGACTTCGATGTGTGAGATTGCTTCGTGCTCACGATGTCGTTCCTTCTTTTGTTGCACCTCTTGCGACCATATCACATGATGGTGTGATGAAGTACTGTGGATAACCTCAACAGCTGAACAGGTGCTGTATGCTCTGCGGGCGAAATGCTAGAATGACCGTATGATTTCCGACGAAGATCTCAAAAAGAAACTCACCCGAGAGCAATACGCCGTGATGCGTGAAAAAGGTACCGAGCCAGCATTTAGCGGTGATTTGCTGAAAGAAGATGGCGACGGTCTTTTCCGTTGTGCAGCCTGTGATACGGCGCTCTTTTCATCCCATGCAAAATTCGACTCAGGAACTGGGTGGCCCTCATTTGATGAGGCCATTGTGGGTACCGTTGAATTGCGCGAAGACGACTCCTACGGTATGCATCGCACCGAGGTTGTCTGTAAAAAGTGCGGCTCGCATTTAGGGCACCTCTTTAATGATGGTCCGACGCCGACAAAGAAACGCTACTGCATTAATTCAGTGTGTCTTGGCTTTGAAGAGATGCACGAGCAAAAAGATTCATCGCTGTAAGAGCGGTAGTGAGATCATCCTCAGGCACCTCCTCTTCGTGAGAAAAAACACTTTGCACAAGGAGCATGAGTGCGATGCCCAAAAGTGCGGCAACGGCGTGTTTCTCGATTCCTCCTTCGCGTTTAATTGCATGCACCGCGTGGGGAATGAGGTCCTGAGCGAGGATAGTGAGAAATCCTCCCGCTGCGATGCCCGCAAAGAGGACGGAGATAGTTTCGGCAGAAGCGAGAAAGGTGGCGAGTGCTATACCGATAAGGATTGTGGAAGAGGAGAGAAAATTATAGCCGAGTGCCTGACGCGACGTATAGCCAGCTTCTTTTAATACGAAGTATTCAGAGATTTCTTGAACTGATTCGTGGATGATAATGCCGATTGCTGCCGCAATGCCGACAGGAAAACTTACTGCAAAGGCGGCGACGAGGAGCACGCCATCACCAATATTGTGAAATGCGTCACTGATAAGTACCCGTCTACCGTCGATGTGTGTATGCGCGTGATCGTGGGTTAAGCCGTGATGGTGATGTGTATTGGGAAGCATACGATGCAGTGCTTGCATGAGTGCTGCGCCAAACAGAATAGCTCCTGCCGCAAGGGCAAGAGAAGAGCTTTCGACGAGAGTCTCGCTTAAGAGGTGATACACGACAAGAAGAAACACGCCTCCTGAGAAGGTGGCGAGGTAAGTGCTATTACGATGCATCCACTCGCGCAGCGCCCGCGCAGAAAAAAGAACACCAATGAGCGAAACTCCCATGACAATAATGGCGGCTAAAAGGGGTACGTATGTTGCGTGAAGCATGCGGCGAGTATACCCGCGCCATAGTTAATTGCAAGTGATTTGCATGTGTGATAGTGTGGATAGTATGGAGAAAGCAGAGATACAGGCACTCTTTAAGGCATGGGGATTGCGCGCAACGCCGGCGCGCATCGCGCTTCTCGGGGCGCTCGCGACAGCTCAAAAGCCCAAAAGCGCCGAGGAGCTGCATGCGCGCGTTGCAAAGGGAGATCTGGTCACGGTGTACCGAAATGTGCAGTCACTCGTGAAGGTAAAAGCGGCGCGTGAGGTTCGATTTAAAGACGGAGTGGTACGGTATGAGTTTAATGATGGTGAGGCATTTCATCACCATCATGTTGTCTGCACACGTTGCGGTGTCATTGATGAGCTTCCTCACTGCGACATGCCCGCAATAGAAAAGAGTGCGCTGAAAGCAGCGCGCAGCTTCTCCGTAATTTCTGAACATACCCTCGAATTTTTCGGCACCTGTCGCACGTGCGCAAAAGTGGGAGTGGTTTAGAATGGAGTCATTATGCAGCGCGCTTTCATAAAAGGTACGATATTCTTCTTTGCGGCTTTCCCGATATTAGTGGGTGCTCAAGAACTCGTCCCCGATACCGTAGTAACGATGCGCGCAGAAGTCGTGAATGTGTATGGAGAACGTGAAGAGACGGTGCAAGGAACGGATGTGACGCAGACACTTCAGGCGATTCGCGTCAAAGTGCTCGATGGTCCTGAAAAGGGCGCGCTCGTGACGCTTGAAAATGATTTTCTCGAACTCGACGAGGGAGACGTCTTTTATCTTAATCACACCACAAGCGCGCTTGATGGCACGGATTATTATTCCCCTGTGGAGAGGGATCGAACGGGGGCGCTTCTCATACTTGCGGCGCTTTTTGTACTCGTGGTGGTACTTTTTGGCGGCATGCAAGGTGTGCGAGGACTTCTCGCTCTTTTTTTGAGTTTCGCCTTTATCGCGCTCATGCTCTCGGGAATTATGCGCGGGTATTCGCCCGTTCTGGTTTCGATCGGTATCGCGTCTCTTATAGTCATCATCGGCTCGTATGTGACGCATGGGGTGAATCGTACGACGAGCGCGGCGGTCATAGGGATGATCGCAACGATCGGCATAACAGGAGTTCTTGCGTATGTGGCAATAGTGATGACAGGACTCACTGGCTGGAGCGGTGATGAGATCACGTATCTCAATTTGAATACGCGGGGCTCTCTTGATCTTGCCGGGCTCCTTCTTGGTGGAATACTCATCGGTCTTCTTGGTGTGTTGTATGACGCGGCTATCGGGCAAGCAGTATCAGTCGAGGAAATTGCGCGGGCGGGCAAAGAATACAGCGCACGCGAAGTGTACGCTCGCGCACTGCGCATCGGACGCGAACATGTGGGCGCCCTCGTGAACACGCTCGCGATCGCATATGTAGGTGCGTCTCTTCCGCTTCTTCTTTTATTCTTCGGATCGGGGGATGTGGATATCGGACTCACGATTAACCGTGAACTCTTTGCGACGGAGATTGTGCGCGTTCTGATCGGTTCTATTGGGCTTGTGCTTGCCGTCCCTATCACCACCGGCGTTGCAGTTTCGATGTTGATGAAGAGTGCGCGCGAGGGTGAGGTATCCACGAATGCACACACGCATGTACATTAGTTTGGTATAGTATGTATATGCAAAAAACAGCACTCTCTGTGGGTGTAGCTGTCGTTGTACTCGCAGCTCTTGCGTGGTTTTTTCTCATGGATAAAAAAGTGACCGCCGTACCTACAGAGACACAAATGCAGAGTACAACAACTGTTTCCTCAGTCCCCGATGCAGAACCAGTAGCCCAGCAGGGGGCTGCGATCGGTGATGAAAATCTTGTCACCTTTACTTGCGCCACGGGCAAAACCATTACTGCGGTTTTTGAGCGGGATATTGTTGCGCTTACACTTTCCGATGGTCGTCAAATGAAATTACGTCAGTCGCGCACAGGTTCCGGCATTAGTTACCTATCAAACGACAGTAGTGTCGAATTTCGCGGTAAGGGCTCTGAGGGGATGCTTGTTGAAAGGGGGACAGAGACCTATACAGCGTGTACTGTCGCAGATCGCTAAGCTGTGGTATACAATGCGCGGCTCAAAGCCATAGGAGGTTACCTTGAGAAAGATCAGTGACTTACTCAAACTTGTGGACACTTCAATCGCACTGCCATTCCATGCGATTTGGGTGATGATGGAATTGATACCTCCGGACGAAATCGACTTTGAACGTCACCCCCACATGAGTGCATTACGACTCATACGCATCGTTGCAACGGCTGCAGCAGAGGCCGATGAGTTAGAAAAAGCGACACGGCTCGCAGCGTACATCATCGAAATCGCAGAGACCGTTGGTGCAGGGGCTCCGCCTGTCGCGATTCCGGAAGAGGGGCCGAGTGATTCGGAATAGATGCAAGAGAGGATTTGTCCAATGGTGCCGGAATTTTCCGGCACCATTTTTATGCTATGATCGCTCCCATGAGTAGCGACGAATTACGGGACGAGCGGTTGCGCAAAATTGCTCTTCTTAAAGCGGCGGGGATGGAGGCGTATCCGACTGAGTCACTGCGCGATACTTCACATGCGGATTTTTTAGATACCTTTGAGGAGCGCGGACATTCGGCGATTGAAGCGACGCTCGGCGGGCGTGTGTTGTCCCGTCGAGGGCAAGGCGGCATTGTTTTTGCCGATCTTTTTGATGGAACGGGAAAAGTGCAGATTGTATTGCAGGAAGATGTGATGGACGAAACGCTATTTGCGCTCTTTAAAGAGGCGGTGGATATTGGAGATTTTGTAGAGGTGCGAGGTATCGCTTACACAACAAAGCGTGGTGAGAAGTCGCTTCAGGCACGTGCATGGAAAATGCTCGCCAAATCGCTCCAGCCGATTCCGGATCAATGGTATGGTCTTAAAGACGAAGAAAAGATTTTACGCGAACGGTATCTCGATATTTTGCTCAACCCGGAAGTACGTGCGCTCTTTGAAAGACGCACGAAATTTTGGCAGGTGACCCGCGAATTCCTTCTTGATCGTGGATTCTACGAAGCCGAGACGCCGGTTATTGAAACGTCTCCCGGCGGCGCAGATGCGCGCCCGTTCCACACGCATCACAACGCGCTTGATATCGATGCGTATCTGCGCATCTCCCTCGAACTATGGCTCAAGCGTCTTCTTGTTGCTGGTTTTCCGAAGGTGTTTGAAATTGGACGCATTTTTAGAAACGAAGGTCAGTCGCGCGAGCATTTGCAGGATTATACGCAACTCGAAACCTACGAGGCGTTTTCCGATATGCACAAAGGCATGGTCTTTGTGCGCGACTTGTATCTCCATATTGTGAAAGAAGTCTACGGAAAAACGGCGTTCGAAATCAACGGACACACTGTCGAGTTTGATTCTGAGTGGCCGATCATTGATTATGCACAAGAGATCACACGTGAATTCGGCGTGGATCCAATCACTTGTACCGAAATCGAAGCGATCGATGCTGCTCGGGGTGCGCGAATGCTCAAAGATGACGGCGACAATAAAGCGCGCGCAATTGATAGTTTGTGGAAGGTTATACGCAAGAAGATAAGTGGCCCTGCGTTTCTCACTGGAGTTCCTGCATATCTTGAGCCGCTCGCAAAACGCACCAAGGAAAATCCAGCTATTGTCGAGCGATTCCAGGTCATTCTTGCAGGTTCTGAGATGGGCAAAGGCTTCTCTGAATTGAATGATCCTCAGGACCAGAGGGCGCGTTTTGAAGAGCAACAAAAAATGCGCGACGCGGGGGATGCCGAAGCGCAGCGACTCGACGAAGAGTATGTGCACGCGATGGAATACGGCATGCCGCCCGCGTTTGGTTTTGGTGTCTCCGAGCGTCTTTTCTCTTTTCTTGAAAACCGCCCCGCGCACGAGACGCAGATTTTTCCCTTACTCAGACCCAAGCAATAATGCATGTCCTACGGCCCTCTTCTTATTTTTATCGCAGCTATTTTGTGGGGGCTCGATGGCGTGTTGCGCCGCTCTTTGTATTCGCTGCCGCCAATAACCATCGTCTTTTTTGAACACTTAATTGGGCTCATTATCATCGCGCCTTTTTTGTGGAAAGCATGGGGGAGGGAAAAGCTCGAACAAAAAGAATGGTACGCATTGGGGGTTGTCGCGCTTCTCTCGGGGGTACTTGGCACGCTTTTCTTTACCACGGCGCTTCTCAAGGTGAATTTCATCCCGTTTTCGGTGGTGTTCTTGATTCAAAAGTTGCAACCGATTTTTGCAGTGGGAGTGGCGTGGCTTGTACTTAAGGAAAAGCCATCAGCACAATACGGCGCACTTGCCGCGCTCGCACTTGTCGCCGGGTACTTTGTCACATTCCCGATGGGAGTTGTCAGCTTTGCACAGGGTGGTGCGCATCTCACCGCTGCGCTTTTTGCCTTCGCTGCGGCTGTTGCGTGGGGGTCTTCCACGGCACTTTCGCGCTTTGCGCTTCTTTCTCACTCCAACACCTTTATCACCGGCGTTCGATTTCTACTTACGGTACCCATTGCGCTTTTGTGTGTGTTTGCACTCGGTGCATCATCATCACTTGCCGCAATAACTCTCCCGCAACTCGGAACGCTTGCGCTCATCGCCCTTTCAACCGGCATGCTTGCACTCTGGATCTATTATCGAGGACTTCGCACTACCCCGGTACGAGTTTCTGCTATTGTGGAATTGGCATTCCCAATGGCTGCAGTTGCTTTGGACTACTTTTTATACGGCACGATGCTGCATTGGAGTCAGTATCTTGCGGCTGTAGTACTGCTTGCGACTATGTATGCAGTATCGAGGATTGGAACTTCGTCTGATACACTAACCACATGAAGGAACAATCGCGAGCGCATTGGCACAAGCCTGAGTCATACACACATTTCTCTCCCGAAGAAGATGCTCTTTTGGGCAAACTTCAGAGTGCGGCCGACTTAACTGCTCTTAAAGACGTATTTCAGGAGGCACACGTAGCGCGAATGGCCAATCAGATTTCATCCGAAGCCTATGATCGTATTGAGGTTGAGCTCACGAGGTTAGTACTCGTTATGGTTGAACAAATGCTCACGCATATGAAAGGCGACAAGTCGCGAAGAGTAGTTAAAGAGTACGTTATGCGGATTTTTAACCCGGAAGAGAATAAACTGTATGATTTAATATGTGCTGAAACGGAAAAATTGGTGCAGCGAATATATCCCAGACCACAGCACGATCATAATTCCCTATGACCAAGACTGCCGTTTTCGGCGGAGGATGCTTTTGGTGCACCGAGGCGGTGTTTCAAATGCTGAAAGGTGTTTCGAATGTCGAGCCTGGGTATGCCGGTGGGAGCATGCCGAATCCTTCATATGAGCGTGTGTCCGAGGGAAACACGGGGCACGCGGAAGTGATTCGTGTCACCTATGATCC
The DNA here is from genome assembly GCA_964393065.1 of uncultured Candidatus Saccharibacteria bacterium. Classification (GTDB taxonomy): domain Bacteria; phylum Patescibacteriota; class Minisyncoccia; order Phycocordibacterales; family UBA2100; genus UBA10103. The sequence continues at coordinate 3,841 of CAYMRY010000026.1, read as the reverse complement.
TATGATTATTTCGTATAGAGATCTTCTCACCGTCTTTTTCGGATCCCATGATCCGACGACACCGAATCGACAAGGGAATGATGTGGGAGAGCAATATCGTTCAATAATTTTTTACGAGACAGAAGAAGAAAGGACGATTGCGGAAAATCTTATCAACGAGGTGCAAGAATCGCTGACCGATGGTTCGCACGTCGTGACGCAGGTTGTTCCACTGGGAATTCCGCCGGCAGGCGGATTCTATCCCGCCGAAAGTTACCATAAGGATCATTATAAGACTAACACGTCGGCACCGTATTGTCAGATAATTATCGAGCCCAAGGTGGAAAAGGTACGCAAAAGGTTTGCCGAGCTGGTGAATCCAGGCAGTTGACGCGCTTAGTTTGCGTAGTACATTGCCTTCAGGCAACGGAGAAAGATAATGCAACAAACCTCAGCAGAACGACGTGCGCTTGCTTATGACGCTGCGTATCACAGTGCGCTCATCAGTGGGTCGGATGTAACGGATAGTGAGGAGGGTAGTTTCCGTATCTTGATAGACATCACGACGTTTGTCCTTGGGTGCGAAACGGGGATGCTCACGCACCCCCTCATAATCAATATGGCTCTCTGTGGCCACCAAGATCGAGTCCATTATCGAAAAGCGATTCGCGCCTCGGTGCGGACGCTTGTCCCTGATGCGAAACATATCGAGACGATATTGAAGGCATGGTGGGACGACGTTGAGAGTACGGTGCCGAAGCTCTGTAATGCTGCGCAAGACGTTTGCGAGCGTTATGCATGGGAGCAGCATGATTTTCTGGTGAGTCTGGAACCGTTTGCGGATGCAAACGGCCGCACCGCACGTACTCTCTATTACAATCTGCAGGTTTCGCTCGGTGCTACGGTTAAGATCATCTCTTCTGAAAAAGCGAATGCATATAGTGCGCGTCAGCGCGAATATCGGCGTGACGTGTTTGCGCCGAAGATGAGAGCGCGTGGCTTCATTGCCACCTGAAAGAAGCACCCGGCCACGTATGTGTGGCCGGGTGCAAATTGTTGTAGTGTATATATCGATGAGCGCCCAATTTGAAAAAATGGTAGCAGAGGGTTTCGAACGACTGCCCGAATGGGTGCAATTGAAGATTAAGAATGTTGCTCTCCTTATTGAAGATGAGCCGTCGCACGAGATACGCGTGCGCGAAGGGCTTGGAGAAGACGAAACATTGCTTGGCTATTATCAAGGGATTCCGCTCTCCGAGCGCGGTGAATTGTATGGCGTCGGAATCGTAATGCCGGATACCATCACGCTCTACAAAAAGCCAATTCTTCTCGCGGCTGAAGAGGACGGTCTCGATGTGCGCGATGTTGTCGCCGATACAATTTGGCATGAATTCTTTCATCATTTTGGGGCAAGTGAAGATGAGGTACGTAAGCGGGAAAAGGAACGCGGCATAGGCGACTTTCGAGCGAAACCTTGATTCTCAGTTTGACGTGGGGTATTTTGGCGTTTGGACGGCTCTTGCCCCTCCCAGACTCGCAAGGGTTGTCCGATTGGCATGGCATGGCAACTTGGACCGCTTGTAATGAGCGGTCCCTTTTTATGCTACAATACTCCCCGCGTCAGCGACTCTGTTAGCTGGAGCGCTGATATCTTTGGGGTCGGCTGTGCTGAGTCGACCCCCCTTTTTTATGCTATATTCTCACGTATGAAGCTTTCTGAAATCCTGAGCGAGCGCGGGTATGTCTATCAGCATTCCACCGAGAAATTGGAGGAAATCACCGATGCTAATACGCGCACGCTCTATTTGGGTGTTGATCCGACTGCCGATTCAATGCACGTAGGGCAGCTCCAAGGCCTTCTCGTCTTACGTCGATTTGTCGAAGCAGGACACAAGCTCATCATTATCGTGGGCGGTGGCACAGGGATGATAGGGGATCCGGGTGGGAAGAGTGCCGAGCGCAATTTACTCGACGATGCGACAGTGGAGCGGAATACCGAGGCGCTACGTGGGCAGTTTTCGCAACTCCTCGGCGGGGTCGATTTTGAAATGGTGAATAATGCCGAGTGGCTTCGTTCACTGAATCTGATGGAATTCCTGCGTGATGTGGGAAAACATTTTACCGTGAACGAGATGATTAAGCGGGATTCGGTGCGACCGAGAATCGAAACGCCGGATCAGAGTATTTCGTATACCGAATTTTCGTATATGCTGCTTCAGGCGTATGACTTTCTCGAGCTGCATAAAAGATACGGCTGCGACCTCCAGGTCGGCGGCTCAGATCAATGGGGCAATATGCTCTCGGGAGTGGAATTAATCCGCAAGACGACCGGCGATTCTGCATTTGCTTTTTCGTGGCCGCTTCTTGTGGATAAGGCGACGGGGAAGAAATTTGGTAAAAGTGAAGGAGGAGCCGTCTGGCTCGATAACAAAAAGACGTCACCGTATCAGTTCTATCAATTCTGGCTCAACGTCTCCGATGAAAGCGTCGAAGAATTGCTCTTCAAAATGACACTTCTTTCTAAGGCAGATATTGTTGAAATAATGCAGCAGCATGCGGGTGATCCTGCATCGCGCTACGGCCAAACGCGCCTTGCACATGAGGTCACCTCGCTCGTGCATGGCGAGAGTCTTGCGAAAAACGCTTCAAGCGTATCAAGCGCGCTTTTCTCAAATGCTTCGCTTGCCGATATTTCAGATGATGCCCGAGCCCTCCTCTCAGAAGAGGCGCCGAATGCACCGGTCTCTCTCGGTATGTCACTTCTCGATGCACTCGTCACAGCAAAACTCGCAACCTCAAAGCGGGAAGCGCGGCAATTTATTGAAGATGGCGCGGTCACTCTTTCTGGAAATGCGGTTACCGATTCGACACGAGCACTCGAAGAAGCTGATTTTCAAAATGGTATCGCGCTCCTCAGGCGTGGCAAGCGCAATGTGTCGGTACTCGTTCTTGATTAAAATACAAAAATGATCGGCGACCCGTGGGTCGCCGAAAAACTACTGTGGTCGATCGAGATCGTTAATCCTTTGATCGATCGACGGTCGCCTTGGTGTGAACTAGAACCGCGAGCGATTCTGATATCTTTCGTGCGTGGCACTTCTTAACGCCGAGCCCCACAAGAGCCACTTTGGCTGTCTGCTCGGTGCGTGCACACGGGCTTCCGTCTTTACGGCGACAAGAGCACGTTGCCCGAACCTCACGAATTATCTTCTCTAACATTGTGAGATTTGACCGAACTTTTTCCGGCCAAAAGTAGATACCTTTCTCGAGGTGCCCGTTGGGTTTGGCGCCGGCAAGTTGCCATGCTGCCAAATCCATTTCGTCCTCAAGAATAGCTTGTATCGGGTAGTAACGTGCTAGACCCTCGCACTGGCTTCCCATTGAAGTCCCCTTGGTTGCCTGAAAGAAGGCTACCAGAAAACTTGTATTTGCGCGAGGGGTGTTGTCTGATTACACTGAGGGAATGGCAGTCTTTAAACTCAAATCCGACTACAAGCCAGACGGCGATCAGCCGGCAGCTATTTCGGCGCTTGTCGCGGGTCTTAACGAGGGAAAGCGCGATCAAACGCTTCTTGGCGTTACGGGTTCCGGTAAGACCTACACGATGGCAAACATCATCGAAAAGACCGGAAAGGCAACACTGGTGATTGCACATAACAAAACACTCGCCGCGCAGCTCGCGAGCGAGTACCGCGACTTTTTTCCCGACGCCGCAGTCCACTACTTCGTTTCCTATTACGATTACTACCAACCTGAAGCCTATGTACCAGTATCTGACACGTATATTGAAAAAGAGGCAATGATCAATGATGATATCGAGCGGCTTCGTCATGCGGCAACGCAAGCGCTGCTTACACGGAAG
>CAYMRY010000025.1:0-12395 GCA_964393065.1 uncultured Candidatus Saccharibacteria bacterium | reverse complement strand
CCGTGCTCATCGACGTGCGCATCCTCTTTTGAAATGAGCCACGACACCGTATCCCAGGAGCCACTGGAGCGACGTCCGGCGAGTCGCTCGAGGCCGCCTTTTTCTCCCACGTCTTGCACGCGAAATGAGGTAAAATCTCCCTTCGGCCGCACTTCAATACGATAGAATTTGCCTTTGCCGGTCGTGCCGGGTTTCGCGCGCCCTCGTCCCTCAGGCTGTGCAAGTGCGCGCTGCCTGTGTGTCATCCCCTTCCACGCAGCCTGCGCTTTTTTGATATTCTTCTTTGCTGCGAGCGTTTGTTTTTTTGTCATAAGTACGGAATGAATTATTCGCGCTCCTCATCACTTTGGGCGTCTTTCTTTGTGACATGCACGGTACCCGGCGCATGATTAGGAGGAGCGTAGAGTGTGTACAACTTCAACGCATCGTGCGCGGAGGTATTCGTAATATTGTGCTTCACGCCTGCGGGAACAATGATCGCCATGCCGCTTGTAAGCGGGTGTACTTCACCCTCCATGTTCGCCTCGCCTTCACCCTCTTCGACACGAATAAATTGATCGAGTTCGTGCGACTCTTCTCCGATATCCTCCTTTGGAAGAAGGCTCATTACGACGAGTTGCACGCGCTCATCGGTATAAAGCACTGTGCGAAAAGTAGTGTTTGCAAGAGCCTCCTCTTCGATGTTTGCGATGAAGCCTTTCATACTATGTTGAGAGTGCATTACCTAAATAATATGCCCAGATGACGATTGCGAGAACTCCCTGCCAAAACGTGAGCTTGACGTACCCGATCGTAAAGAGCCATGCAGCAAACCAGAATCCGCCCGAAAGTGTGTGATGTTCAATTTTAATTTTTTCCATAGTGAAGAGTAAGAAATTATCCAACCGTGTGTACCTTAGGCTCTTCGTGTGAAGTGTGCGGTGGAAGAGGAATAATAAAGATCGCAATGATGTACGCAAGGACTCCCGGGAAAAAACCCGTGAAGATGACGATGAGAAGCCAAACGAGGCGCAGCGCTACCGGATCGACACCGAAGTAGTCTCCCAGACCACCACAGATACCGGCAAAGATTCGATTGTGTTCACTGCGATAGAGATGTTTTGTTTCCATAGATCGTGAGACTATGCATCCGCATCAGAGTTGTTTATTTCGGGTAATGTCCGCAGTGTAACATCAGAGATAACAACGCGACGAGACTTCGCATGAAATCCCTTTGGTTTTTTGACGAGCTTTTGCTTTGCATTTTTTACCACACCTTCAAGACGCGGCGGGCGCACTAGCCGCGTCTTTTCGCGCAGTTCTTTCTTTCCGCTTTGCACCCTCCTTCCGGTATTTTCCTTCATACATTAGGGCTTATGCGTCACTCTCTGATAAAGCCAAACCCCAAGGAGAATCAAGTCGGCCATTACGACGAGCCACATCAACAAGCCGAGCCCGAATCCTCCTCCGCCGAATCCGTACATCATAGATAGATTGAATACGAGAAATAAGTGGTTACGAAGCAACCTTCACCTTAACAGCCTCTCCTTTTATCTTTCCGACAACTGGCATAGTGATCGTTAGTACGCCGTCCTTGTATTCAGCCGCGGTCTTTGTGCTGTCGACACGTTTCGGAAGACCGACAACACGCGAGAACGAGCCGCGACGAATTTCTTTGCTGTAATAATTCTTCTTCTTTGTCTCGTGCTCTTCTTCACGACGACCGGAAATGCGGAGTGTGTCATCCTCGACTGCAACTTCAAGCTCAGCTGGATTTACGCCAGGAAGTGTCATTTTTGCGACGACCGAGTTACCTTCTTCAAAAAGATCGACCGCCAAATCCCATCCGAGTTTCGAGGAAAGCGACGGTAATGAAAGCGAGGGGAACAGCCGATCGTCGAAAAGACGGTCAAGCTCGCTCATGGGTTCCCATTTAATGATAGCCATATGGTGGTATGTTAGATACTATGAATAAACATGCGATGAAGACTATGCATTCCAAGTCGTCGTACTGCACAAGAACGAACCGCGCGGTACGACTATTCCTTCACAAACATACTTTTGTAGTACACATACACTTACGATTGGTGGATTACTCTATAATCGACCTTTGTTCGACACTATTCTCACGCATCGCGCTGCAAAGTCTATTATTTTGGTGCACAAATTCTCTCGCCCCCAATGATCGGCATCTCTCAATGCGATACGACGCACACAATAACAACAAAATTGTCGCTAGACTTGAGAAAATTTCTTTTGCAGTGCTCTCACGCTTTTCTTTTCCGTAATGTCGTCCAGTATTTGAATATAATATATGCGCCCGCTCTGACGCACGGGGAATATCGAGGTGAGCAGGTTTAAGGTTGTACCGTTTTTTCGCTTATCGATGAGTGCGTCGGATTGAAATAGCTTCCCCGCTTTCAAGGTCTCCCACATGCGCTCATACACCGCTTTGTCCGTTTTCCCACCCTGAAAAATGCGTGGATTACGACCACGCACTTCGCGTAGCGAGTAGCCAAACTGCTCCTCCCAGGCGCTATTCACATACTCTATTTCAACGCGCTCATTAGTAATCAGAAGTGGCTGCCCGGATGCATCTGCAAGCGCGCGCAAGGGGCCGAGCCCTTCGCCGATCTTTATATTTCCCCCACGTCGTTTCTCGCGCGCTTCTTTGCGAAGTTCAGTAAAAACAGGCATCGCGTTGCGCATCGCTTCTTCACGTCGACGCAAATCACTGAGGAGTCGCTCGGGGTTTTCCGCTACCCAGTATTTATACCTCCGTTGCACATAAAAATGCATGAGACCATCTTTGTGGAGCTTGTCGACAATGACCTGCACACTCGAACGCGGAAGCCCTACCCGCTCGGCAATATCCGAGACATGACTTTCGTACAAGGAGAGCGCCGCAAGATACACTTTAGCCTCCTTCTCAGAATACCCCAATTCCTCAATAACCTTCTGGAGCTGCATACGGGGATTGTATGCTCCCGTCCAGGAGTGGCAAGCACCTCACGCTATCGCTGTTTCGTGGAGGAGGCGATTTTCCAATGCTCTCCTGCGCCAAAAAACAGTATCAGAGCGATTGCTGCAAAATGCGGCATATGCCCCGTGAGCTCGATTGGCCCCAATAGAAACAGTGGGATCGAAAATACAAATGCGACGATGAGTGCGTTGAGGCGGGTCACGATACCGAGCATAAACACCAGCCCAAAGAGCGCTTCAACCGATCCGGCGGAGAGCGTGAAGAGATAGTCAGAATACCAATCAAAACCAAGGAGTTGCATAAAATTCCAGTGATGCTGCGCAAGAAAATTGATGCCAAATTCTGGGTGGAGAATCTTCTCCGAAAATCCAAGCACAAAAAGGGTCGCACCAGCACCGACGCGCAGAAGTGGAAGCGCATAGTGCTTAAAGCGCTGTGTGTATTTCCCAAGAATACGAAACGAGACGAGCGAAAAGTAATCATTACCGATGATAACGATCGCAAGCGCAGTTGTGAGTACCCATATATCTTCTATCATCGCGAGCACACCACCGTACACAAACGCGAGCGCCCACAGCAATGTGAGAAAGAGCGCAGCAACGCGCGCGGCGATTCCAACGAGAAACGCGATGCCGATCACGATCTGCGCCTGGAGCATCCACAGAGGAATACCGATTTCCGCAGTGAGATTAGGTGAGAAAAGGTAGCCATTGAGACCGGCGATAATGAGGTAGGCGCCGGTTATCATCGAAAAAGCCGATGCCGCACGCAAGTACGTATGATGACCGCGCGGCTGGAGAAATCGCAGCTGCATCATACCGTTTCGCTCGAAGTAGACCCCGACCGCAACTACCGCTGCAGCGATGAGCGCCCACACGCCAAGATAGAGCGCCGTAGGCTCTGAAGTCACATACGGTTGAAGCGGTCCTTCCGCGAACCACCGCGTATGCGCGTCGGCAAACGAGGGAAGGGCGAAAAACGCGAGAAATGAAAATAGTATGAACATACACAGAGTGTACCTCGCATAGCGCACATACTGGCTTCACTTACGCTCCAACTGTGGGTATCTGCGCTTCCCTGCGCGCGTGGAAAGAGTTGTACAGTCGATAGCCGTATTCATGCAGGGCAAATGCTCCCAAAGTAAGAATCATCATATAAAGGGGCCAGAGAATAACGTGATACGGAAACGAAGTATCTGCACATGCATTAAAAACACAGTTCATGTCGTCGATGGGTGCTGTTCCTGCAAGGGTGACGACATAGAGTCCGACGATATAGAGCATCGAGTAAAAAAGCGAATACGGTGCGGGTCGTACGCGTAATGTGTAGAAATATGCCACAAGAGGAATACTGAAATGAATGATGACGGCCACATCATTAGAAAACGTAAAACCACTTACAAATATGTAGTTGGCCGTGTTGGAAAGATCCGATCCGAACATATGCGCGATAAAATCGGCAATCCACAAAAGCTGCGGAAGGAACCCTACATAACTTAATCCTTTCACCGCCTGCATATTCCCCTCATACAGCGCAATTGCAATAAAAAAAGCGATGTTATTGCAGTACCAAAAAATGTAATTTTTCGTGGCCATCTCGTTCATAAGCGCCGCCACGATGAACACCTGCAGAAGCATGAAAAAAAGCGCCGCAAATATGTGCGGATGTCGTCGATGAATGTCTCTGATGTACTTCATAGAGCTATACTTTTGATCTTCTCTCCAGCAATCCTCCTTAGGATGCATCAATGTCGTCGCAACCTCCTCGCATTCCAGTACAATTACTGAATGCGCACAAAGAAAAACGTTCCCCTCTATGAGATTCTCGCCTACATTGCATCACTTTGGATTGCCGCGGAAGTAGGCTACCGCGTCATGCCCCCCCTTCTCGGATTTAGCACCAGTTACAATGTGGATCCCCTACCGAATGCACTCTACTATTTATTTTGGGTTTTAGTCAGTCTCAGCGTATTCAGGCCTCTTTTTACCCATATACGGTTCGATAAAAAGATGTGGCACTACGCAGCTGCGTGTCTCGGATTTGCGACACTACTCGTCGTTAGTCTCAAGATACTCTCTACTCAATCACTCTTTACCGCAAACCCCTCGCCCGCGATCGACTTTCTCGTCGCGACGCCCTGGTATTTTCTACCCAAATCCGTAGAAATTCTCGTCCAACAAACACTCATCGCTGCACTCATCCTCGCGCTGTTCAGACACTATCGTGATCTTCGAGCAGTGATCGTTGGATACGCCATTATTTTTGGCGGCGCACATATCCTCTTTTTTGCGTTCGGCACTACCCTAAACTCGTACGCATTTGCAATGACAATTGGTTCGATACTCTCGGCGCTCATCTTTCCGTACGTTATTCTGAGAGTACCAAGCGGATTCGTCTACTCGTACATGATCCACGTGACGTATTACCTCGTATTCGCACTTTTGACGCGAACGCTTTTAGGAGGTTGATACGTAAGCGTCTCGTTAGCGCGCCGATCTCTAGTGCCGAGGGGTGAGACATGCTGGCGGCATGTCGCAAGGCCGGAGCAGCTTGGCTGCGAGACGTGGTCACGCAAAATCGCAGCAGCGATGTATGTGTGACCGAGGCACTAGCGCGCTGAGCGCTTGTGCCGAGGGGTCCGGTGAAAAGTCGCCGGACGTGGTCCGCGACCGCTACCGAATGAGGGACGACCTCCTGTTGAAGGGCGGGTGCCCGTTCGGATCTGAAACCCATCAACACTATGTGAGCGCGGTGGAAATGGTTGATTCGAGGAATGCACAGGACGAGCGCTTTCACTTCCTGAACTCTCAGAGCGCGGTGCGCCATACGAGGAACCGGTTCGTGATCGCGAACCAAACGAAGAGCCGCCTCGCGACTGTCCGCCATACGAAGAACCACTGCGTGAATGCCCGCGAGATGATAAGCCCCCGCGCGAGTAACCACCCTGTGAAGCACCTCCGCGATAATTACCGCCGCTTCGATAAGGACGTGGAGATTGAGCACGATTGTCGCCTTGTGCCGAAAACGGAGCAACGCTCGCACGCGGACCAGGAATCGAATCGGGAAGCGGCGTAACCGGTACGCTTTTGCGGATCAATCGCTCAATATCGCGCATACCGCCACGCTCGGAAGGCATTGCAAATGAAATCGCGTGACCTTCTGCACCAGCGCGACCGGTGCGGCCGATGCGGTGCACATAGTCGGATGAGTCCATCGGAAGATCGAAGTTGATCACGAGCTCGAGTCCTTTCACATCAATACCGCGCGAAGCGATATCCGTTGCAACAAGGACGCGGTAGCGACCGTTCTTGAATCCGTCCAGAGCCTCGCGACGTTGTGAGAGTGAGCGATTGCCATGAATTTCTGCAGCTTTGTGTCCCATCGCCTTCACCGCATCCAAGATTTTCTTCGCGCCATGCTTCGTGCGTGTAAAGACGAGTGTCGAACCGGTGTACTTTTGAAGTACCGATTCGAGGAGCGGGACTTTCTGATCGCGAGTAACGATAAAGAATTCCTGCGTCACCTTTTCGGCGGTCGTGCCTTGCGGCGCAACCTCGATCGAGATCGGTGTTTTCATGTGCTTGTTTGCAATTTGTGCAATATCGCTTGAGAGCGTCGCAGAGAAGAGCATCGTCTGACGCTCTTTCGGCACCGTTTCAAGTACTTTTCGAATTTGCGGTTGGAAGCCCATATCGAGCATACGATCAGCTTCATCAAAAACGAGAATCGCAACTTTATCGAGTCGAATAGTTCCCTGCTGCAAGTGATCGATAAGACGACCTGGAGTTGCAATGATGATATTAGGATTGCGGCGAATTGCTGCTACCTGCTGGCGCATATTCGCGCCGCCGATAAGGATTGCAGCCGAGATACCGACCGAGCGTCCGATACGCGTGATCGTCTCTTCAACCTGGAGCGCAAGCTCGCGCGTCGGCAGCAAAATGAGTCCACGCTCATCCTTTCCGATGAGTTGTTGGATCATCGGCACGCCGAATGCGAGGGTTTTCCCCGTACCGGTCTGCGCGATGCCGATCACATCGCCACCATGAATCGCAACAGGAATAGCCTGGTTTTGAATCGGTGTTGGCGTCGTGATGCCTGATTTTGTAATGGTCTCAAGGATGCGTGGCTCAATTCCGAGCGTTGCAAATGAGTGTTCCCCCGTAGGGGTTTCTGTGGTGTTCACACATTAATTACCGCCAGCACTACAATAATGTTCCGCGATTCGCATACTCCTTTTAAACAGTATGCCTCTCGACGGGTTGAGCAGCTGGGGTAGTGCTCGCAGACCAAAAACGAGAGAGATTTGGTAGTAGTCGAAGAGTAACACGAGATCCTCTGAGAAGCAAGGGTTTGTTGCGCTTTGGTCAGTTCGAGGTATGCTCGCAGAAGCCTAAACTGAAGGGGTAGAACCACCATGCACCGAACGATCCTCGCGACGAGCATTATGTTTCTCGCGGCACTGACACAAGCGGAGGCGAATGACCCATTCCAGGGCCTCAACGGCCTTTGGGAAGGATCAGGAAAAGTGAACTTTGGCGAAGGAAAAAGCGAGAGTATCAAGTGCAAGAATACGTATACCGGCGCGGGACTTGATCGCCGCCTACGAATGAACTGCGCGTCCCCGGGCCTGAGCTTTGGCGCAGAAGCAAACGTAACGCTTGTTGGGAATACGCTGAAGGGCACCTGGCAAGAGACCACCCATGGCAACTCGGGCGAACTGCGCGGCTCAGCATTTCCTGGTTCCCTAAAGGCAGACATTATCGGAGATCATGTAAAAGCGGTGGTTACAATCACCACCACGGCGGACACACAGAAGATTTTTGTAGCTCCGCAGTCACAGAGCGTTCGCACAATCGAAGTGACGCTTACGCGAAAGTCGTCGCGCTGAAACGATGAACGGCACCGTGAGGGCCCGCACGGTAGTGCGGGCCCTCTTTTTTTCCTAGTCAAAAACCGCTCTTTACATCGACGAGTTCAGCATCCAGCGCACTTTTTCGACGATTGCATCCATCGAAGAATCTCCCTTGGTGAGATATTGAAACGCGCCTTCTGTCATTGCCTGCTCGATACTCTCAACATCGCTTGCATTAGTGAGAATAACAACCTTAGCACTCTTGCCCCAGGCATCTTCGCGTAGCTTGTGAATCATTGCGAGTCCTCCCATTTTGGGCATTTTAAGATCGGCGAGAATCACATCAGGATGCTTCTCAAGTGCTATGTTCAAACCCTCTTCTCCATCCCCTGCGGTCATAACCTCAAAACCCTCGTCTTTTAAAACTTGTGAGAGCGCCAGCGCTGCAGGCGCCTCATCCTCAACGAGCAACACGGTATGCTTTGTATCCATACGTAAAGTATAGCAACAATCTACGCTGTCGTCCCTGCCGCAAGTGGTTTCGAGCCGCTTGCCTTCCAGGCGACCGGAATCGATACGAAGAAGGTCGTCCCCTTGCCTTCCGTTGATTCAAACGTAATTCCGCCACCAACTTTGTCGATGATCGTCTTCACCAGATAGAGACCAAGACCGGTACCGTCAGGAACGAGCGCCTCCGCATTTGAAGCACGATGCAACTTTTCGAAGACGCGTGACTGCTCGTCTTTCGGGATTCCCATGCCGGTGTCTTGCACGCGCAGGAATATCATCTCGCGCGCAGCTGCCGCAAGCGAAATATCGCAAGTAACCGATCCTTTTTCCGGTGTGTACTTAATAGCATTTGAAAGCAGGTTTTGTAACACCATGCGCAAGAGCTGTTTGTCTGCATTCAATTGCGGAAGCGACGGCGCATATACGGCGGTGAGTACGAGGCGCTTTGCGTCTGCCACATGCCGCTGCTCATCGATCACGCTTTGCGCGATTTGGGCAATATCGAGCACTTCAGGGCGTATTACCAGTGTATCGGTTTCGATGCGCGAAACATTCAAAAGATCATTTACCATCTCGACCATGCGCTTCGCCGCGTCATAGATGTTACTCACGTACTTGTGCTGCTCAGGCTGAAGTTCCCCTGCCGAGCCGCGCAGCATCGCCTCCGAAAGCCAGCGCATCGAGGTGAGTGGGGTTTTCAATTGGTGGGATGCAAGGGAAACAAACTCTGATTTTGCCCGATCAATCTCCATTTCCTTCGTAATGTCTTGGACGACGCCCTGTATTTTTTTTGCTTTCATGTTGGCATCAATCACCGTTTTCCCCTGGACTTTAAAGTGCGTGAAGCGCCCTGACTTTGTCTTGAAGCGTGCATTAAAAGAAAAAGTTCCTGCATGGATGATGAGCTTTTTCCACGCTTCGTCTGCTTTAGCTCGATCTTCAGGTATCACAAATCCAAGAAACGCCTCGGGAGTCGGAGGACGCCCTTGTTTATCAAGATCAAACAAAAAGAATAGTGCATCCGACCAATACGAGAGCTCCGGATATTCAAAATCCCACATAAAACTACCAAAGTGTCCGATCTTTTCTGCTTCTTCGAGCCAATCTGCCATAAAGTCAGACGCACCAACCACAATTGGATCTGAATGAGGTCGCGGTTTATGCAAGCCAAAAACCATACCGACATACGCACTTCCAATTGCAAGCAGTATCACGCCGAGCGCTGCAACATAGAGCGGTACCGACGGGTGTGAAGCAAGCGCCCAAAATTGAGTTGTAAGCGCCGCTAAAAATTCCATTCGACAATTGTAGCAGGATAAATCCTGCGCTCCTGGATCCCCTGTGTAAACAAAAAAGTTGTGCCCGGACTCACGAAGAGTCCGGGCACGAATTCAATCATCTGTTGTCGATGCTCTGTATGAGCGCACGTGCGAGTTTTGGCGCAAGTTCCGCACGCTTCTTTTCTTCAGTGCACCACGAGCGATACACCTCCACTTGAATACAGTTGACACGGAGGTCACGAGCGATCAATCGTGTGGTATGACCTCCTTGAAATGGATCTCCGCCTGGCATTTCCTCTACTTGAGGCAGGAACACCCGATAGCGAAAGCGTCGCAGTGTGAGCGCGAGTCTCACATCAACAGGTTCGTGGAGAATTGTTCTCCGGTGCGCAGTTCCGAGGATCACATCGTATCCCTGCGGAGGAACAATGCGAGTCGATCCGTCGAAGTTGTGGAAATCGATGAATAGCACCCGCTCACTGCCGTACTCTTCGATCGATCGTTGTACGTGCGACCGCACGATGTCATGATACTCAATATAGGAATCCTTGAGACGCGAATCGGCGAGCGCTACTTGCGATTTAGTCCGCGGTCCCAAGTTTTGCTCAATGGTGAGTCCTCGGTTCGCATCAACATACGCCCGAGGCACAAGATAGCGGATGAGATCGATATTGGACCCGAGTTCTTTTGCATATTCGCGGACGAACGCAGCGAGCGTCCACGCATGTTCGTCATTGCGAGTCGGGCCTAGAGTTCGCTTCGCGTAGTTGTTAGGGAACTGTTCTGGGGAGCATCCATCGTGCGGAACCGCGCACACAATGCGCGCCGGCTTTTTTCCTGAAAGAACAGAAGTGTACGAAGTAACGGATGGCGTGAACTGCAAACTGGTATCGTTCATTGCTTCCTCCTATTTTCCTTCGTGGAAGGAGTGTAGCGCATGGTTTCAAAAAATGAAACTCGTGCACAACTCACCTTGATGTAGAATTCTTGCGCAAAACAAGATAAATAGTATGGTTTCGGGGGGTACATAGACATAAGACGATCATAAAGGAGACTCTCGTGTCAGAAGCACCGCAATACTTCAAAGTGTCGTCCCCAACTCAACTCGACAACGATGGCGGGAAAAGAGGAATTGATGCGGCAAAGGTCGTAGAAACGCTTGGGCCATTCGGGCTTCACAAGCTCTTTGCTTGTATCGCTCTTGGACTTGAGCATCAAAGGGAACACTTTGCACGTCATCCCGAAACCGCCGAGTATGCGAGTACACTCGACTCTGTACTAGAAGACGTCGAAGCACTTGCGCACCTCTTTGGGGATGAGAGAGAGCGCGATGGCATTTCTCCCTGGCAACGCGTAGAGGATGTCGTCGAACTTTCACCGAAAGCTCTAGAATTTGTTCGCTCCGTAAAGGATGCGAAAACTATCGGCTTTATCAAGGGATGGTCCATAACTTCATTGTCGAAATGGCCAGGCGGATCCAGAAGGATAGCGAACGAAATCCGCGATAAGCTACTCGCTAAAGGCGTACGCTTATATAACGCACGAAAATAGTACTTCTGATTGGGCGGGCCCGTATTCTCGGGCCCGTCTTTCTTCTACCGTAGTTCCCAGATCCTCAGGGTCGAATCTTGTGTGAAGTTCTCGTATGTTCAATATTGACCCGGACTTCGTCATGAAGTAGGGTGCGGGGAGAAACAATCAGCCATGGAGCAATGAGATGACCGATATTCTCGCAGGAAGAATCGGCGATACATTCAACATCCACAGCGAATCTCGTGACCCCGCGTCGCGTCTTTTGAGTAACTTTGCAGCGCGACCGTTTGAACTATCTGGCAGATGGTTCGCCTCCGTCGAAGGATTTATACAAGGAATTAAGTTGCGGGAGTACGACAAACTGCGCTACCGCGCGTTCGCTTCGACGGGAAGCATCGCGAAAGCGATCGGTGAAGGTATTCGACCACATATTGTAGTGTTTCATGGTAAGAGGCGCTCGGTGGCAACATACGGCTCGGTCGAACATCATGATCTCATCGCTTGGGCGATCGGTGCTAAGTTCGATCAAAATACCGATTGCATGGCAGCTTTGCTTTCCACCAAAGGTCTTACGCTTACCCACGACACCGGAACTCCGGAGTTGCCGGATACATCGCTACCGGCCAATGTCTTTTGCGGAATTCTAACCGAGATTCGTAATCGTAACTAAGACTCACCTCGCCCACTGACATCTACGTTACAAAAGGGATCCGCAACGCGGATCCCTTTTCTTATTCTTAACTTGGCCAAAATTCTAATCCCTCTTTGCCTTCGAACGCTCACTCTCGGTCAAATAGATTTTGCGCAAACGCACCGACTGAGGCGTGACTTCCAAGTATTCATCTTTTTGCATAAGCTCCAATCCGCGCTCGATCGTCAGTTCGTATGGCGGTGTGAGATTGATCGCATCGTCGAGTGCTGATGCGCGGACGTTCGTGAGGTTCTTATTCTTCGTCGGATTTACCGTCATCTCATCACCCTTTGAAGTGTCACCAATGACCATTCCTTCATATACTTCAGTTGCAGGATTGATGTACAGCTTGCCGCGCTCCTGCAAGTTGGCAAGAGAGAAGCCGAGTGCTTTGCCGCTTGCCATCGAGATCATTGAACCTTGTGGACGCTTGCGAATCTCTCCCGCATACGGTCTGAAGCCAATGACGCGCGCTGCGATGATGCCTTCGCCTTTGGTATCAATAATGAATTGGTTGCGGTAGCCGAGGAGTCCGCGTGTTGGGCCCTCGAAAATGAGGCGCAC
>CAYMRY010000024.1:5644-12948 GCA_964393065.1 uncultured Candidatus Saccharibacteria bacterium | reverse complement strand
CCCACCTCCCCACTTACTCAGGCTATTCGCTCAGCACTCGGCGTTCCAACGCAGCCTCAAACCGCCATTCCTCAACAAACATTCGCCACACCGCAATCTCCTATTTCCGCATTCACCCAACCTTCAACAGCAACTGCTGGCACACCAACTACCGAGCCTGGTGTTGATTTCACGAATTTTACGGGAACACCACAGAGCACGAGCACAACCGCGAACCAACTTGAGGACCTTCTTTCAAACAATAAAGCGACAACCTCAACTTCAACTGGTCTCAAGGTACCCCTTATCATTAATCCAAACGACAGGAGTGATCGCGTCGCATCCGTCACTCCTACAACGACACAGAAGACCGCACAGGCGTGGACACAAGCGCCGGTTCCGAGCACCTTTATCTCAAATGATATTGCGTGGACCGGTGAAGTGACCAACGCACAGGGTACCGGAACCTTAAACTCCTACACTCGTATCCTCACATCAATTCGTGACGCACTTCTACAACTCCTCAGTCGCTTACGCCCCTTTGGGGGACGACCCACGGTCGAGTACGCTGAATAGCTTCGTTTTTGCTCGTTTTATGGTATGATGAGGCCGACTCGCTGGTTTGCGAGCCCTTTTCAAATGGGATTCACTAAATACACAACACAAGCAGAGAAAACCCGCGTTCGCATGAACGACGGCATTCGCGTCCCTGAGGTGCGCTGTCTTGGGCCTGAAGGAGAAAACTACGGCATCATCCCTATCGAAGAAGCGCTCGCAAAAGCAAAAGCCGCGGGGCTCGATCTCATCGAGGTGTCCCCCAACGCACAGCCGCCCGTGTGTAAAATTACCGACTACGGCAAGTTTAAGTACGAGCAAAATAAGAAAGACAAAGAAGTGAAGTCAAAAGTCCGCGTTTCGGAGACCAAAGAGGTTCAGGTCAAGATCGGCACATCCGATCACGACATGGGAATCAAGGCGAACAAGGCGGCTGGCTGGCTCAAGGAGGGGCACCGGGTCAAAGTCGATCTTTTCCTCTGGGGGCGCTACAAATATATGGAATTTAACTTCCTGAAAGAGCGTCTCGAGCGATTCCTTGCTATTATCCCAGAATCGTATAAAATCGCGGACGAGATCAAGAAGAGCCCCAAAGGCCTCTCGGTCGCCCTCGAAAGGGACGCTTCGAAGAAGCATCCCCCCAAGGTAGCTGCGGAGAAAGGCGGCGAAAAGGTAGTGAATAAGCCACAATCTGGCGATTCTGAGGGAGAAGAAGGGTCGGACGAGTAATACCATGAAATCAAACAAATCATTTTTAAAACGCCTTCGCCTTACCAAAAACGGTAAGATTGTTGCACGCGTTCCCGGGCACAACCACTTCAACGCCAAGCGCTCGGGTGGCGAAAAGCAGCGCCGCGCACGTGCAGCTGCCTTTCATGCAACCATGACGGCAAGCGATAAAAGCCGCTTCTTCCCCAATACCTAAACATATATGGCACGCGTCAAACGAGGAACAACAAAGAATAAGCGCCGCAAGTATATCCTTGCGCAAACTAAGGGCTATCGCTTCGATCGCTCGACCAAAGAGCGCGTTGCAAAGGAGGCAATTCGCCACGCGGGCGTCCACGCATTCCGTCACCGACGCACAAAGAAGCGCGAATTTAGGAACCTTTGGGCACTTCGCATCAACGCAGCTGCTCGCCCACTCGGTTTTTCATACTCACGACTTATCGACGCCCTCAAAAAGAGTAATATCGCACTCGATAGAAAGTCTCTCGCCGCTCTCGCGAAAGACTACCCGGACACCTTCGCACAAGTCGTCAAAAGCTTGGCATAATGAAAGGACCGCATAGTGCGGTCCTTTCTCATGATAGCCACGACCGGCGTAGTTCTCATTCTCGCACAAGTGCTCCTCATTGCGTGGATTCTCGCATTCATCGTGCGCATGGTTCGCCTCATTCGAGCGAACGGACTTGATGTCCCTTATGTCCCCACCGCGCGGAGGCATTTTGAGCCCATACGCAAAGCGCTCGCAATTCGCGATACAGACGTCGTGTATGACCTTGGATGCGGCAGTGGGCGCTTTCTCTTGCATTGCGCTCATCATCACAAAAAGGCGACTTTTGTAGGTATTGAACGCAATACCCTCCTTTTTCTTCAGGCACGCATTCGCCACCGCTGTGCAGGCAGTCCTCCCAACATCACGTTTCGTCGAGCTGATTTCTATACGATCGATCTCACCCCGGCTACTCGCATCTATACCTATCTCTTCCCTCGCATTATGAAAAAACTCTTTGCCGACACCTCACTTCCCGGCGTACGCCTCGTCTCGCGGGCATTTCCCGTGCCCTCACGCACCCCCCTCATGATTACCAAGTTCGGAGAGGTCCCTGGTTCGCACAATCAACATCTCCTCTATACGTACGAACTTTGATCGTGCTTAGAGTATTGTTTGCGCGTTCTTTCCCGTCGCTGACCATCCATCATGATTATTAAATGCGAGGTTATGCGTCTTTACCTTTGCAACCATCTCAATCAGGCGTTCAACAAGCGCCTTAGGATCCGAATCAAAGGCGATAAATTCAGAAGGACGATGTGCCGCTTCGATCACTTGATGTAAAAACTCGTCGGTTTTCCAGCTCCCTTCAAGAACTCCGATCGGACGATGGTCTTCAAAAGCGACAGCGAATTCATTTAAAGTACCTACACGGCCAGGGCCGATAATCATTGCATCAGTCGATCGAACAAAGAGAAGATCACGCCCCGAATACCCAAAGCCGGTATACACCACAACATCCATGTAATCGAGTGGCAGCTTGTATACTTCTACATGTTCGCGCTCGGTTGCAGCCGGAGAGAACCCGATCGAGAAACCACACACATCCTTGGCCCCCATCGCCGCGTACATAGGAAAACCTGTCGTCGCACCGGTCACGATAATGCCACCCTGCGTTGCAATTTCCCGTCCGATCTCTTTGGCTTTTTCAAAGGCATCAAGCCCCGAATACGTTGTATCCGCTGCACCAGAAACGCCGATTTTAATAACGCCATAACCATTTGGCAACCGACAGAAATTCTTCGGCGGCGCAACATGGTTGGGGTGTATTAGTTTTAGTGCACTCATTGAGTATTTATTTTATCACGCAACAAGGCGCGCGAGAGTACATACCCACAGAGCGCCCCCATTAAATCCATACAAAGATCGATCGAAGTATCAAAAACAAAGTTCGCTTCACGTGGTATTCCTGCACCGATTTCAAACACCTCCCAACCCACGCCGACGATCATCGAAAGCGTAACGAGACGGGTCAAAGAGATGGAGTAGCCAAGATAGGAAAGGATCCAAGCTGAGGCGAGGGATATCCACAAGCCACCGAGAAAATGCGAGAGTACATCAAGCCACGGATACTGCCAGTATAAGTACCACTCGAGCGCAGATAAATGCACGATTGCAACCATTGCCACCACAACGGTCTGCGCTACAAAAAGTGCGGGACGATGGACCATAGGGTGAAAGTAGCAAATAACGAATACCAAAAACTCTCTGCACTCTGTCGAGTCTGAAAAAACTTCGCATCACGCGAAGTTCTTTCGGGGCGGCGGTACAGAGAAGCCTGGGCATTGATGACCAGGTGGGTTTCCGCAGCAATCACACCAAAGGTGCGAAGCAATATGAGAATCCCTAAAGTTAACCAAGCAGGTTTATGTACAGCCGCTACCTGCATTGTATCAAATATCGGTAATAATCAATAATCAAAGTTCAATATTCAAAAGGGCTCCGCAGAACCCTTTTGTTAGTCCACTATTTCGGACAATTTCGCTACGTACCTACTCCAAAATGCCGTCGAGATTGATGTCGTAGAGAATTTGCTCTGCAAAGAGCTTGTAATTAACCAGTTCCTCTTCTTTAAACCAGAGAGCTACTTCACGCATTCCTTCTTCCGCACTCTCAGAACAGTGGATAAGATTGCGCACCGCGCGATCATCGACTGCTGCAATACCATAGGAATCAATGGTGAGATCGCCGCGAATTGTCCCCACGTCGGACGTTGCTGGCTCAGTGTCCCCGGTAATTTTTTTAATGACTGCAGCCGACTGATTTCCCTCCCACACCATCATGAAGACTGGACCGGAGGTCATAAACTTCACCAATTGCGCAATAATGTCTTTCCCGTATTCGATTGCCTCTTTTTCAACAGGGATACCCGCAGCTTGCTTATCAGCTACGATCTTGGTTCCCTTTTTGAGAAACCATGCATCATCTTTATTGTAGTGCTCCCAAAGCTTCTTCTCATCGGCAATACAAAATCGAGTGCCAACGAGCTTGAGCCCCGTGCGCTCGTAGCGCTGAATGATCTCCCCCACGAGCCCCCGCTGGACTCCGTCAGGCTTGATAATAACGAATGTTCGTTCGTGTTTAGGATGTGCAATGACCATACAATGTGAAATTCTACGCACTAAATCCGAAATTCGAAACAAACTCCAATCCCCCAATTCCGCAAACCATATACCGTGCCATGGTTTGATATTTGGATTTTGTTTAGGATTTCGAGTTTCGTGCTTCGTGCTCTCTTAATAAGTTGGCATCAAAGGATCAAACGTAGGACGCGGCGGGGGCGCGTATCTATCGCGCACCTCCTGTTCCACCTCCTCTCGATCACGGCCGTACGTACGATACGAAAGTTCCTTCAAAGAGTCAACGTGGTCGTGATTTAGAGGCGGCAAGTCCGGCGTCTTGATCGTAAACGGACGCGTCGGTACACCATTCGCGAGCATGGCGACTGCCGCATGACGAAATTCCTGGTTTTCGAGATCGTGGCGTGTAAAGACGGGCGAGAACTGCTTCTCGAGAAATTCAGCGTCCGTTGTACCGATGCGGAAGGCCATCTTGGTGCCGACGTTTCCGATCACCGCATCGCGAATCTCCTCCGGAAGCTGTGCGATAAACTGATGCGCCACGGTAAGCGATAGTTTGTATTTGCGAGCCTCAGAGAGGATCGTAGAAATTGAGGGCGTCGCAAAGTTTTGGAACTCGTCGATGTAGAGATAGAAAACTGGAAGCTTTTCTTTGCTGTCAACGCGCGAGAACGCAGCCTGTAAAAATTTAGAAACGAGAACAAGTCCCAGAAGCGAGGCATTGCGATCTCCCAAACGTCCCTTGGAAAGATTTGCAAGAAAGATCTTTTTGCCGTCCATAATCTCGCGGAAATTGAATGCACTTTCCTGCTGTGCCACAATCGGCCGCATAATGTCGTTGGCAAGGAAGACGTCAAATTTTGAAGATATATAAGGCACGATGTTTTCGAGCGACGCTTCCCCACCTGCAGCCTCTGCAATCTTGCGCCAGAAATTAACAATGACCGGATTCTTGCAACGTGAGATTTTCAGATTGCGAAACTCGGTGTCTGACATAAGACGCGGAATTTCAAGAAATGTTGAGCCGCTCGCGGGATCCTCAACGACGAGCTGCGTGGCATTACGATAATACTGCTCAAACATCGGCCCGAATGCTTCGGGCACGTCGGAGTAGAGTTTACGGAAAATATTGTAGACCTCGTCAACGACAAACGTCTTCATTTCGGGCTTCGTCACATCGTATTCGAGCATGTTGAGCCCCATAGGGCGCTGCGTGTATGCCGGATCAAAATAGATGACGTCATCATAGCGATGCGGCGGCACTGCCGCGAGTACATCCTGGATATCGTTTCCGTGCGGATCGATAAAAGCGACCCCGTCGCCGTTTTTCATATCCTGGATAATCATGCTTTTGATGAGCCCAGTTTTACCCGTACCGGTTTGTCCGATCACGTAGCAATGACGGAGACGATCATCGTGCCCAAAACGCACCTCCGTTTCCTCCGCGCCATAGCGATTAATGCCGATTGTAATGCCATCCGCGGGTGTATCAACCGGAGCCGGTGCCTGCTTACCGCGCGATTTTTTGAGCTCACGCGAGGTTGTGATGCGCTCTGCGGTAAAGTGGAGCATCGTTGAAATTTCCGAGAGCCCGAGAGGCATCGCAAAAGAAGCATCGAACGTCCTAAAAGTAAAATCACGCAGAAAGTTTCCCATTCCCCAACTCCCCACCTTGGTGAATGTGAGGCGGTTACCTTTCGGGTCATCAAACTGACTAAAGGGCGTAATGAGATTGCTGAGGAGCGCATCAGCTCTCCCTTGATCAGGAGCAGAGGCAACAACACGGATTACCGTCGGCACGATGCGACTTTTAATCTTACGTCCGATCTCTTCAGTCGCCACCTGATCGTTTTGGCGATTCATGCGGTTCATGTCGTGCTCCTTCTGAGTTTTTGAGGTGAAAATTGATTCGGTTATCTCG
Organism: uncultured Candidatus Saccharibacteria bacterium; assembly: GCA_964393065.1. GTDB lineage: Bacteria > Patescibacteriota > Minisyncoccia > Phycocordibacterales > UBA2100 > UBA10103. Next base: position 6,638 of record CAYMRY010000024.1, on the reverse strand, counting down.
TGCACGACATCTCCGAGCGCGGTCTCAGGAGTATTGAGGGCTTTGTGGAGCGTCTTACCTTTTTCGAGCGCACGAATGATTTTTTTATAGTGCTGGTTGTATCGCTCCCCTTCGTTGGAGACTACGATCTGAATCGCGGCACCTTCGCCGTGCTTTGCTATTTTTGCAAACGACGCAAGCACGACGTTCATAGGATCGTGCTCGAACATCTCGTAGGTTTTCAAAGGATATGCGGGATGCTCGCCGAGGGAGGCGTACGCGGCAGTGTGTATGCCGTTGTAATTGAATATGTTGTAGTCGCCGCGACACTCGGTTATGCGCGCATTCGGAAACACGGACGATATGAGGCGCTCGGCAAGTTGCTGCTTCTCGCGCGGAACCGCGACGTAGAGTGAAGCCTCTTCAGTCCCCTCTCCAACCGCAATTTCAAGCGAAAATCCTTCATTCGCACTAATCAGCGTCAAAAATCCCCCATAAAGCTGTTCCGAAGACGCAAGGAGTTGTTCAAGCTTTTGCTGCCCTTGTTTTTCCGCGTCGTTCTCACCGTAGGATTGCGGCTGAATTTCGAAAAGCACCAAGTGAAGCGCGCGCGCCACTCGCTCTGGGGGCGCCATCCCTTTCTGAGGCAAGCCTTCTGCTATATAGCGCACCAACATACGATGCAAATCGTCTTCAAGATGCGGATTCTTCATACGTGCCGCAACAGAGAGCGCATTGCGAATGCCGTGCTGTGCAACAAGTCGGAGCAGGCCGTCCATTTGCGCATCGTGCGCTTCCGGTTCGAGTTTGAGAGCGTTACGCGCGGTATCGCCCTCGGGCATGATCACTGTTTCGTGCAAGACCTGTGCCTGCGGAACGTCCGCATATTCCTTAATTTCGCGCTTCGCAATACGATCGCGTTCAAATTGACTCGCGGGAGTCTCAAGCTCGCGCTCCTTTTCAGCGACGCGCGCACGCAAGAAAGCCAGCTCCTCTTCCGGAGTTTTAAATCGTG
>CAYMRY010000024.1:0-5544 GCA_964393065.1 uncultured Candidatus Saccharibacteria bacterium | reverse complement strand
TGCGCCGTACGAGATTTGTCTTTGGTGCGGTAGGAGTAGCCATCTTTGTCAACATACAAATCTCCTGATCCACGCGTAAACATAGGCTCGATCGCAATAACGAGACCCTCGACAAGCTTCTCACCGCTTCCCGGCGCGCCAAAATTAGGCACATGTGGTTCTTCATGCACTTTCTTTCCCACCCCATGCCCAGAGAGATTTCGCGGGTATCCTAGTTTGTGTTTGCGCGCAATCTGTTCCACCGCATACCCAATGTCACCCGTCGTGTTTCCGACTCGAGCCTGAGCGACTCCTAATGCAAGCGCCTCATAGGCAAGACGCACCATTTTGACATCTTCAGGGTCACCTTTCCCGACAATCACCGTATGCGCATGGTCAGTATAGAGACCGCGGTGTCTGATTCCAAAATCGAGCTTCACGACATCGCCCTCTTGGAATACCGCGCCATTGTCGCTGCCGGGAGAATGCACAATGACATCGTTGACCGAAACACATAGAGACGATGGATATGGCGTATCGTGTGCGCGATCTTTGTGGCCTTTGAAAGCCGGCTCATCGCCCTCAGAGGCTATGAGTTCAAGTGCGCGCTCTTCGAGCGCGCGCGCGGTAACACCTACCCCTACCATTCCCTTCAACTCATTCAAATAGGTAGCAAGTCGTCGCCCTCCTTCGCGAAGGATGGCAATTTCTTCTTGTGTTTTAGCGATCATACATTCATTGATAACGGCGCGAGACGTATCATGACAGGCCGAGCTTTGTGAGAATATTTTTGTGAATAGTCTCAACATCGGGCTCACCATCGATTTCAATGATTGTGCGGCCGCGTGATGTAAGGAGTTCAAGTTGAGGCATGACGTCGGTTTTAGTCCAGGCAAGGCGCTTCAGAATCGCCTCCTCCGTATCATCATTTCGTCCACGTGCCATGAGGCGCTTTACTGCCGTGTCGTCGTTGATGACAAGATTAATGACCACAAAGTCGCGTCCGTAAAATTTCATCATGTCATCGAACGCCCGTGTCTGGTCTTCACCGCGCGCAAGACCGTCCGCAATAATATGTTCCTCCCCCGTGAATCCATCGACAAGCTTCTTGGTTTGCAGATAGATTGCCATGAAGTCATAGATACGAAGTCCCGCATCAATAATCTCCCCCGTAAGCTTGCCAGCGTGCGTTCCCGTATCGCGCAGATTGCGGAGCTCCTGTCCCATGTCAATGCGAACAACACCACGCTCGGATTGAGCCGCGAGGTAGTCCATAAGCATTTTGACCTGTGTTCCCTTACCGGCTCCTTGAGAGCCGAAGAATAAGACTGAAATTGGCTTCATATTGAATTTGAAGCATCGTAAAAATGTGTCAGATGCTAGGCGTGGAGAAAGCGACGTCCGAGGCGTATCGAGCATACGATGAGGACGACGCAGAGGCTCCACAACGACGCAGATGACACATTTTTACGATGCTTCAGAGATTGTAGCCTTCTTTTCGAAGTATTTCCACTACCTCTTCTATGGATTGCTCAAGGAGACCATTAGCATTCACAATGCGATAGTCGTACTGCGAAGCGTCGACATGAAGCTCACGCTCGGTAATTTTGACCCGCTCTTCAAACTCGCGGTCCGACATTTCGGGATTTCGCGCGCGAATACGCGAGCGGTATTCTTCAAGAGACTCAGGAACGATAAATATCGTTGTCGCACCATAGGTATCTTTTAAGTATTTGGCGCCTGTGATATCGACGGGCGCAAAAATGACCGATGCACTCTTCAGGCGTTGTTCCAAATCAGGCGTATAGATACCATAGTGAATACCACCAAATAGCGGCACAAATCGTTTCCCGACGATGTGCCCCTCCGCCTCCTCACGATCAAAGCGGTCCATGGTAAAGAAATAATAATCAACGCCCTCTGTTTCTTCGGCGCGCGCTGTACGCGTCGTCGCGGTCACGAGCTGCTGTGCTCCCGGATAGCGCTCGATAAGTCGGCGAATGATGGTGTTCTTACCACTCCCTGAAGGCCCCGCAATCGCGACAATTTTTTTAGCCATCACGAGAGATTGTACCCTTCTTTTTTGAGGATATCTATGACCTGATCCACGGCTTCGTCGAGCTTGCCATCTTCATTCACGATTCGATAGTCGTACCACGGTGCCTCTTCACGCACCTCGCGTTCGGTAAATTCCTTGCGCTCGTGCCACTCGGCATCACTCATTGGCGCGCGGGAGCGGATGCGTTTTTCAAACGCATCTAATGACGGTGGCATAATGAACACTGTTGTCGCATCGTAACTCTCTTTGAGGTATTTTGCCCCCACGATTTGTATCTGGAAGAAGACAATTTTTCCTTCTTTTATTTTTTGATCAAGATCGGGTTTATAAAGACCGTAATAGGTATCAGTCTTCTCGCGATAGTAATGCTCAGGGATTTCTCCTTTCTCAACTTTGGCTAGGAAGTCGGCGTTGGTGAGGAAGTGGTAGTTAACACCGTCCACCTCCCCCGGACGTGGAGCGCGCGTTGTTGCATTTACTGCAAACACAGCATTGGAACACTTTGCGAGAACCCCTTTAATTATCGAGTCCTTGCCACTTCCAGCTGGACCGGCAACGGCAACAACCTGTCGTAACATGGCGGTATCCTAACACAAAACGACCCGATCAAAAGATCGAGTCGTTGTGTTTTTTGATACTTGGGGTACTTGGAACTTGATACTTACCTCGATTAGTATTCTCGAATCGAGGTCTGCGCGTCTACTTTCTTCACTACATCAAGCACAACCGAGACTACAATGAGAAGCGCCGTACCACCGATCGTAATCGCCGTGATGCCGGTAATCCCCTGTAAGATGATCGGGAGAACTGCAAGACCACCGAGGAAGAGTGCGCCGACAAGTGTGATACGCGTGATGATGTTACCGAGGTACTCCGCTGTTTGTGTGCCAGGACGCACGCCCGGAATGAAGGCGCCGTTTTTCTGCAAGTTCTTGGCAATCTGATTCGGCTCAAACGTGATCGCCGTGTAGAAGAAGGTAAACACGAATACAAGGATGAAGTACAGTGCGCCGTAGACTGCCTGATTGTTGAGTGCGGCCGCAACAGCGGACGCACCTGATGCGAGCCACGTAATCGACGAATTCGAGAGGAATGTCGCGATCATCTGAGGAAAAAGGAGGATCGAGAGACCGAAGATGATCGGCATCACACCGGACTGATTGAGGCGAAGTGGCAGATAGGTAGAAACACCACCCATAACCTTCATACCACGAACGCGGCGTGCGTACGTGACGGGAATGGGGCGCTCTGCTTCGGTGATGTAGACGACACCTGCGGTAATTGCAACCGCGGCAGCAGCCATTGCGATATACGTTGGAACTTGCGCTACATCGAAACTAAACACGAGCTGTGCAATCGTCGAAGGAATCGAGGCGACGATGCCGGCGAAGATAATAAGAGAAACACCGTTACCGATACCGTACTCGGTGATGAGCTCCCCAATCCACATAAGAAGGATCGAGCCCGCAGCAATAACGATCGTGTTGATGATTGATGTCTGCAAATCAAGCGGTGGAATGGCGCCGTTTTGCTGCAGAAGGATAAGGAAGGCAAAACCCTGGAGAAGCGCGAGAGGAAGCGTGAGGAAGCGTGAGTACTGCATAAAGCGTGCACGACCCGAATCCCCCTCTTCTTGATAGATCTCCTTTAACTTCGGCACAAGAACGGTCATCAACTGCATCACGATGGAAGCCGTGATGTACGGACCAACGCCGAGCATCACGATGGAGAGATTCGAAAATCCACCGCCTGAGAAAATATTGAGGAGTCCAAAAAACTGATTGCTCGCGAGGAATTGCTGCACACCACTTGCATCAATCGATGGGATTGGAATCGTCGCAAGAAGACGAAACACGAGAAGCGCGCCAAGTGCAAAGAGCACACGGTTACGCAGTGTCACGTCCTCAAGGACGATTTTGAGCTTTCGTATGAATGCATCGAACATATACTTTTAGAAATTCGAAGCGCTAAATACTAAATTCGAAACCGAATCTGGTGCTTCAGCGGCGAAATTCAAGTCCTCTTCTTCGTTTGTTCTTTGAGTTTTCATGTCGGGAATGTAGTTCAGATTTCGTGCTTCGTCTTCCGGATTTATGCAACCGTTCCTCCCGCCTTCTCTATGGCCGCCTTCGCACCCTCAGAGACCTGTGCGCCAACTACCTTAAACTTTTTCGTCACACCTTCCGCTCCAACGATCTTGATCATGGGCATACGCTTCTTCATTGAAGGGAAAATGCCGCTTGCAACGATTGCCTTGGGTGAGATTTCAGCTCCTGCCTCAAAGATTGATTCAATCTGCTCGAGAGTAACCGTAAAGGCGCGCGGCTTCTTTGCCCAGACAGTGCGTCCACGATTCTTTCCGTACCCACGGCGCTTGGGAATCTTCTTGATGATGTCGCGAAGTTCCGGGCGCTTCTTGTTACCCGCGCGAGCTGTCTGGCCTTTTCCACCACGACCTGATTGCTTGCCGCGTGTTGAAGATTGTCCGCGACCAACACGGCGATATGCGCGCTTGGTCATTCTTGTTAGTGTGTGAAGTGCTTCCATATTACTTTTTTGCGATAGTCTCGAGCGCCTGAAGAGCTGCACGAGCGTTGTTGATCGGATTGTGTGAGCGTGAGAGCACTTTTGCCGTAACGTCGGTGATACCGGCCATTTCAAGGACTGCACGCACCGATGAGCCGGCAACGAGTCCACGACCGGGTGATGGGCGAATTTCAATCACTGACGCGCAGAATTTCGAGCTGATGTTGTGCTTGATCGAATTATTCTTGGTCAAATCAAGCGAGATCATATTCTTCTTTGCATGGCGCGATGCCTTATCGATCGCGAGCGCTGTATCGTTCGCCTTACCAAGACCTACGCCCACGCGGCCCTTCTTGTCGCCAAGAACCATACAGACGGAGAAGTTAAAGCGGCGACCTCCTGCCATCACACGAGCGACACGGCGAATACCGAGCATCTTTTGTGAAAATTCTGAGCGCGCAGCATCATTTCGATCGCGTCGTGGACCACCACGACCACCTCGGCGGTCCCCTCCTCCACCGCGTGAGAAGCCTCCGCGTCCACGTGGTGCGCCACCCTGAGGAGCACCCGCTGCCGGAGCTTCTGCGTTTGTGTTCTGTGCAATTGGATCAGCCATAAATAAATAGTTTAAAAGTCGAGTCCTGCTTTACGCGCCGCATCTGCAAACGCCTTAATAGTGCCAAGGTATTGGTAGCCGCCGCGATCGAAGACCACTTTCTTTACGCCCTTTTTGGTTGCGGCCGCTGCAAGTGCCTCGGCTGCAACTTCTGCGCGCTCACGTGGGGTCTTTCCTTTCTCGCTCGCCGAACTCACCGCTGCAATCGTAATACCCTTTTCATCGTTGATGATTTGCGCAACGATGCGGGTGTTTGATTTGAAGATCGAAAGACGCGGTCTCTCTTCGGTTCCTGCAACCTTTGCGCGGACTCGGCGATGACGTCGTTCTCGTTGCTGTGTTTTTGAAAGTATCATATGCGTTA
>CAYMRY010000023.1:0-13030 GCA_964393065.1 uncultured Candidatus Saccharibacteria bacterium | reverse complement strand
GGATCGAGCCGCGCGTAGGTCGATATCTGATACAAGTGGCCGCGAAACACAAACCATACCTCGCGCGATGCACCTCCGAATGCCTCGTTATCGCTTATAAACGCTAATCCCGTATGCGCATCCCCTATGGTGACTTCCTGCGGCTCGCTCATCATCATATCGGGAATGTCGCTCATAATTCTCTCTGTAGTGAGATGTTGCAGATTCTCATCGAAGGGTGCAATTATTATTTGTATTCCATCGCCCGTCGTGTTTTCAATGAGGACTGTTACCGTCTCGTCTTCGACAACCTCACGTACAGTATACCCTTCCGGTACACTAAAGGAAAAACGGTACGTGCTTTGTGTGTAGGACGCACCAAGGGCCGGTACGGCCGTATTTTTCGAACCTGCAGGAAGTGTATACGATGAGGGCTGTATGCGAATCGACGAGTCGAGAACCGGAAGAGATGGCGAGAAATACCAGACGCACACCCCCACGATAACAATCAACAATAATGCGAACAGCACATTGCGCATGGTGCAATTATCCCTTAGAGAATGCGATTTTCCAATACAACCGAGCGATGGTTGAGCAAAATCTTAGCGCGGAATATAGATACTCTCTTCACCCTCAGCAGCAGGCGCACACACGGTAATGCGATTATTGTGTTCTGTATCGCGTACTATGGTATACCCACTCAGCTCTGCATCATCAATTGATGGATCAATTGGGATTTCAACTAAATAGGCCGCATTTTCAATGAGCGCGTTCAAGTGTACCGGGCAGGAATCTGTTTTGCAGATCCCATAGGTCTCATCCAAGGCATCGTTGAGACAATCGGTAATGGTTGCAGCGGGAATCTCCCCGGGTGTACCACCTGGATTGTTAAGCGTGTACTGCTGGATAGCATTCCAAATGAGCACCGTTTCAACGCGTCGCTCATGGTCGCGTGCCTCTGCAAGCTGGCGCATGGGATTGATCGCGACCACCACAATGCCAGCGAGTAGTGAAAGTGCAGCGACGACGAGCATCAGCTCGATGAGTGTAAACCCTCGATACGAGTACATTGATCAAGTATACCCCTTAAAATTGTTCGTTTTCGGACCACTGTGTACTCAGAATGGTTGTTGTTGTTCCGGATTCCGTGACATCAGTATCAGTAGTGACGGTCACTAATGCGCGGCGAACGGCCTCTTCGGAAATTCCCGTGCTTTGAATACGATGCTCGTTCTCACCAAGCTGTATATTGAATTCACACTCACCCGACGTAAAATCCCACCGTCCCTCCGTCTCGTATACTTCACCGGAGGCTATCTGAAACAGCGCAAGCTCGACACACGCATACGCATAGGTGCGCGCATGGTGTGAGCGCTCTACTATTTCCGCTGTCCCTGCCGCCCATCCACTCTGATTCAGCACCATAAAAGTGAGCGCCATACCGAAAACAGTGACCACGAGTGTCGCGAGCAGGGTAACGAATGCTCGATTATCGAGTGGTGGCGCTTCCATAAAATGTGCTGGTATAGTCTGTTGTCGCTCGTTCGGAATTTAAGCCAAACGCTACGCCGATTTCAAAATGAATCGAGTCAGAAATATCCGTGGTCGAGAGGTTTTCAAATTGCACATAATACACATCAACGTCAGAAGAGGTAATTGGTACTTGCTCTTCTTCTCCTTCTTGCATGACTATAGTACCCTCTGATAGCGCAAAGGTCGTGGGATTAAGCGCAGGATCTTCCATAGTTAAAATAAGTATATCCGTTATTTCCTCATGAGTGGGTTGGTACACTGACTCAGCGCGCCTCAGCGCATCAGAGAGAACGCGGAGCGCATTCATGCCGGATTGATTTACACGCGACTCTGCATAGTTTGCAGCTTTTTGTTCATTGATGAGTTGGTAAAGGGACGCAACCGCAAACAACATACCTGCAGAAATGGCGACATACAGCATGACTTCGATCAGCGTAAACCCTTTTGTGTGTGTGCCGCTTTCCATACTTATCGCCAATCGGTAAGCAGTGTTTGTACCTGCACTTCTTGAATACCGTTTATTGCCTCCCATTGAACACGTGCAGAAATCGATCGTACCCCGTCTTCTGGAGTCTCAATCGCAAGTGTCCTCTCGAAGTAATCCTCGATGCGATCGCTACCTGGTACAAGGGTCCACGCGCTTCCCTCGCGTTGGAGCCCCCACTCGCCGTCTGCCAGTGACGAAAAGGACGAATCACGAATGCTACGGAGTGCTTCTATTCCTTCTTGTGCAAGATACTGCGCCTTCTGCCTTTCTCCCGTTACTCTGTCGCTCGAGCGCGCACTCACGAGTGCCGTCACCATGACAAGCGTCACTGAAAGGAGGAGTGCCCCCGCAAAAATAAGTTCGAGTAGAGCAAAACCCCTCTGCATACTATTCAATGTCAACGACACCCTTTTCGTTAACGACAAGTGTTCGCGTATCCCCACTTCTCTCATTAAGCACAATTATCGTACCGGGCTCACGCGGATTTCCTAATCCGTTTTCAAAGACGTATTCGAGGTCACCATCGAGCTCAAAATCGGATAGTTCAATTACTTCATCAAATGCGACGTCACGCGTGTCATACGCGTCTCCTTTAAATACTGTGGCTAATGGCTGTTCGAGTCGAACACCCCAAGCAGAGTCAGAATCCCCCGCACCCGCATGTGCCTTCGCCCGCTCGATAAGTGATACGATTGAGGATACGACAGAATCCATTTCCGTGCGTTCGGACACGTCGGCAAACACAATGTATGATGAAGCGCTGAGTATCGTAAGCACTGAAATAGATAAAAGGAGTTCGAGAAGCGTAAATCCTCGCTCACGATGCTCAGTCAAATTCAGTGCTCGTTCGTGCATAAACATTTAATTAGCGATGAATTCCACCTATGAGGCTATAAATTGGCAATATAACGCCGAGCGCGACTAAAACGACTGCAAGCCACACTATAATAAGCAGTAGTGGCTCCAAAATGACGGTGAGATTTCGCGTGGAAGTATCCGACTTCTCCTCATACACCGATCCAACCTTGAGGAGCACGGTCGCAAGCGTGCCGGATTGGCTCCCCACTATAATGATCTGTTGTACAGGCTCTGGGATAAGCGCATTGATACTGTGGTAACTCGAAAATATCTGCTGAAGTGAATCTCCAGCCTCAACACGATTATAGAGATGAGAATAGAATCGTTGATAACGGCGCGATTGAGTTGCACTTCTCAGAGATTGTATTGAGTCGAGTATTGGTACGCCCGACTGAAGGAGACCTCCCCAGATTGAACCGAGTCGCGCGAGTTCGATCTCCTGTAAAAAAGCGCCCACACCGGGAATAGCGTGAAGAATGCTCTCCCCAAGATACCGCGTTCGAGGATGCACGAACACAACATAACCACCAAGCGCGAGTCCCAAAAAGAAAAGCGGGACCGCGATATATCCGTACTCTCCGAGAAACTGCCCGAAACCGAGTATGACTTTGGTAATAAGCGGTAAGTCTATTTTCAATTGAAAAAAGACGCGTGCAAGTCGCGGAAGAATGAACCACGAAACTGCAATACCAACGATCAAGGTCACGCTGAAGACGAACCCCGGATACATGAGTGCCGAACGAAGCTTTGAGCGTAATGAGCGTTGCTTCTCCTCTTGAACGCCAATAATCGCAAACTGTGATGCCAACTGACCACTCTCCTCTCCGATACGAAGCAACAGTACGACACGTTCTGAAAACAGATTGCTCTTTTGAAAGACATTCGAAAGCGAATCTCCCGCCGCAAGCTCGTCCCGCATCTGGTCGATAATACGATTGAGATTTGGGTTGCGAATCCCGCTTTGAATCGACTTCAGTGCAGTTACAACATCGACCCCCGCATCAAGAAGGAGGCCGATATTATGTGTTAGATATTCCAGATCCTTCGCATACCCAACGCGTTGCAGTCGATCCCAAAGAGCAAGCAAATGCGGCATAGTTAAGCATTCGTCGCTGGTTCTGCAACACGATATAACTCTTCTAGAGAGGTGACCCCTTCCGTTACTTTTTCAAATCCATCATCAAAAAGCGAACGTGATCCTTCTGCTTTCGCGAGACTCCAAATGTCCGTGCGATTTGGTTTGCGCACTATTAGATCCTGCATTGCAGGGGTGTTTTGTATCAATTCATAAATGCCGATGCGCCCCTTGTATCCGGTTCCCTGACACGCTTGACAACCGGCACCGCGAAAAAGAGTGATTTCTGTCCGCTTGACGGTACCCCCTCCAGTAAGTTGAAACCGCTTTAGCTTATTACTCTCTCGTGACGACACTGAATACGATGTTCGACAGCTATCACAAATTTTACGCACGAGACGCTGTGCCACGATAAGCTCGAGCGTGGAGCTGAGAAGAAATGGTTCGATTCCCATGTCTATGAGGCGCGGTATGGTCGTCGAGGCGTCATTACTGTGAAAGGTTGAGAAAAGAAGCCTTCCGGTCAAAGCCGCGTTCACCGCTATTTCCGCAGTCTCTTTATCGCGAATTTCCCCCACAAGTACGATATCGGGATCTTGGCGAACAATTGAACGTAAGCCTCGAGCAAACGTAAGGTCCGTAAGAGGATTGACTTGCATTTGATTAAGTCCCGCTATTTTGTACTCAACTGGATCCTCAATCGTTGTGATGTTTACATCGGGTGTATTGCGCGTATTCAAAAAAGCATACAGCGTCGTTGTCTTTCCACTTCCCGTAGGACCCGTCGTGAGAATCATGCCGAATGGCTTCTGCGCAGCCTTTTCGAGAATTGCGCGATTCGCATCAGAAAGCCCAAGTTCCTCGACCGCAAAACCGCGATACGACGTGAGCACCCGTAATGCAATTTTCTCGCCGCCAATCGTTGGTGCAATTGAAACTCTAAAATTGACAACTCCCTCCTTGCGCTCATGACGAAGCGAACCGTCTTGGGTACGCATATGCTCGTCAATCGGAAGCTGGGCCAGTACTTTTATACGATTAAGAATTTTTTCATAAAACATCTTCGGAATTGAACCAATATGGAGTAATACTCCATCAATGCGGAATCGAACTCCCACATCCACCACTCCCGGCTCAAAATGAATATCAGAAACATGCGAATCGACCGCTCTATCAAAAATGGTTGAAACAATATCCGGAATAGACGCATTCTGTGTATTCAATAACTCTTCAAAACGGGACGATAGTGTCTTTTCGTATAGCTTAAGCGCGATATCAACGTACTCCGGAAGTGTGTAATAGAGAGTGAGTTTTTTACCAGTAAAGAGCGTACTGAGAGATGCACGAAGTTCATCGGAGGGCATGTCACTCGCCACTTCGACCGTTTTTTTGATCTCGCGCATATATATAGCACGATGCTTTCGTGCTGTCGCTTCGTCGATCCGAGCAATACCCGCGCGATCGACAGGAAGTGCATCGAATTCAGCAAACGAAACCCCAAACGCTTCCGCACTTACCTGTCCCACCAAATCCTTCGTCAACAATTTAAGTTCAAGAATGGCCTCGACAAGGGTGATGTTCTTCTTCTTGGCGAGAGCCTCAGCCGCTTTTAATTCATCAGGACTCAGGTATTCCCCACGCAAAAGGGATTCTTGTAATGCATTCGTCTCCAACCCCCGCATTGTTGACATATTAGTGAATGAGGTATTTATCTCCCCTCAATGAGGGAGGTGACTTTTTCGACAATCTGTTTCGGACTGTATTGACTCTTCACAAGGTACGATACAGCTCCGAGCTTAAGCCCTTTTTCTGCGTCTGCTTGTCCTGCCAGATTGGTAAGTAAAACTACGGGAATAGATTTAAGTGACAAGTCTTCCTTAATTTTTTTAAGTACATCAAAACCACTGATCTTCGGCATCATCACATCGAGAAGAATAATTTCCGGCTTGGACTCACCTTTCTGTAATACACTGAGCGCCTCCTCGCCGTCGCCTGCCATCGTGAGCTTGTGACCACTGAGACGAAATGCACGTTCATACATTCTACTCATCAAGGGATCGTCTTCTGCCATAAATATGTTGGCCATAGTGTTTCTAGTATACACGCTTCATGAACAATACGTTTGCACTTTCCTTACAACTGAGGAGAGCCCCGATTTGATTGCTGCATTCGCTAGGAAGAGAAATGTTCCGCTGCGCGGCTCACAATGCTCGCGAGCGTTAATTCAGACTTAACCAAAAAGTCTGCAGCGCCGAGACGAGTGGCTCGCTCCTTGTCACCTGGAGTCGTCGACGAAGTAAGCACAATTGCTTTCATGGTTTTCAACGATTCGTCCCCACTCAGCGTAGTGAGTACTTCAAAACCGTTTGTGCCGGGCATATACAAATCAAGAATCACACCCGTTGGTTTCTTTTCTTTAGCGAGTGCAAGACCAGTCGCGCCATCGTGTGCCACAATGATAGAAAACCCAGCCTTCTCGAACGCGGCTTGGTACATCCCGGTTAGCAGAGGGTTGTCTTCAATAAGAAGAAGCAATTTTTTGCTCTCATCCATACGTTATTTGGCAAGGGGAAGCGTGAAGGAAAATGTAGTCCCCTCGTGCTCAACAGAGCTAAACATAAGTGTACCACCCATTTTTTCGACAAGCATACGGGTTATGAACAAGCCAAGGCCAGTACCTATAATTTCTTGCGTCTCCGATGAGACCGCGCGAAAGAATTTTTGAAATATTTTTTCTTGTTGATCCTGCGGAATACCAAAGCCGGTGTCACGGATCTCGAACATCATATGTGACTCCCCTGCGGGTTGGTACACGGTGATATGCACCGACCCCCCTTCTCGGTTGTATTTTATTGCATTGCCGACGAGATTCTCTAAAACCTCGGTGAGTTTTTTTGGATCACACTGTATTTCTCCAATAGCACGATAGTCGACGTGTAGTTGAATTTTTTTAGCTATAACGAGGCCATCTACCTCTTTCAGCACCGAATCGAGAAGTGGTTTAAAGTTTTGACGCGTCACCTCAATTTTCGTCGTCCCGCTTTCGGAGCGTGCGATTTCAAGGAGGTCATTGATGAGCTGACTCATGTGCTTACTCGCTTCAGCAATGGCCGTCAAATTGCGCCGCACGTCCTGTGGGAAGCTTTGAATCGAGCTTTCAGTCAACTCGAGGAATCCCTGGATAGCAACGATTGGGGTACGAAGCTCATGCACCGCCAAGAAGACGAATTCATCCTTCAGTTTCAAAACCTCTTGCGCCTTTTGCACCTCTTGTTCTTTCGATATCTCGAGAGCTTGTTTGAGACGCGCTAATTCGAGCGAATGTTTATAGAGCTCTTCATTCGCCCTGCGTAACTCCTCCTCGTACTGGGTATCGGTGCTCATGAGCGCAGTGAGGGAGGAACTTCGCTTTCAGGCATACCCTTTATGAGCGGTGCCGCGGCCTCTTTGCATACTTCTCGCGATGCGATGCCAAACAATCGCTCGTATCGAGCGACAAGGTGATCAATGGTCGTTTGCGTATCGGCTACCGTAATAGTCACATCCCCTTTTCGAATATCGATGACGAGACCCCCTACTTTTTCGGCTTCACTCCATGCCAGCGGACCTATCACGAGTGCCTGCTCTTTGATGATTGCGGCAGCAATAGTATCAAGTGATGCCATACTATTTATGTCTCTTTTATCCATCGTGATACGACGCCGAGTTGAATGAGACTTATTGCCATAAGCGAGTACGCAATCACGAATAAGAGATCATTGAATCCACCGACGACAAAATCTCCCGATCGCGCATGATAGAGGAACAAGAAATCGGCAATAAACTCCGTAACGAGTGCTGCAATAAAGAACAATATTGGTACCTTCATCACACCCCCAAGTACTTTTTGAGACAAAAGATATGCAAGAATTGCCATCGAGACATAGAAAGCTTCGCCAAGCGGATATCCGATGTCCAGAAATGTTATGAGCGGCTGCGACCAGTCATATTCGTGAGAACGAACAAATAATGCGAAAGCAACACTTAGGAAGAGAAGCGGGACAAAAATGGCAACGAGTTTGCCCTTGTAACTACGCAATGACACGTGTGCCCCCGAAGTCTTTGCCAAAAAAATAACCCCGAGCGCGTAAAAGATTAGTGCTCCAAATGCTCCAATATCAGAGAAAGACGGGTACGGTACGGTGCCGATATACCACACGTAATAATTGCCTGCAGCTTGCGCGAACCATTGACATAACAGACCGATAGAAAACATGAGTATTGCACACCCCATCGTACTCTGGTATCCACCCCATCGGCGCGCAATTGTTAATCCGACGATTGCACCAAAAAGTGCCGTCACTTGATATGACACAGCCCAAGCTATAGTGAATCCATATGGCAATTCGAAAAGGTGGAGTGCCGCCCACCATACCGTGAACAGAACCAAAAGACCTGCGGAGATCTTAAAAGACGCATCACGCAGAATTACTTTATGGAATTGAGAGTATGGATTCATACTTCATGAACATCGTAGCATGTGCGGCGAAAGCTAAAACGAAATTCCATTTACACCTGTGCGTAACTTACATCGTATCGTTTTAAAAAGGAACTTGGCTGCCAGGACATTTTCGATTTCCGAATGTAGTCCACCCCCAGATCTGATTCCACATTCATATGTGAAATACCACGTGAAAGTAGATTTTCTGCATATCCCCGCATGAGTGCTTCCGACATACCTCGCTTCGCGTTGGTACTTTTCATAAAATGAACTAAGGCGTGACCGCGCGGGAGTTCTTCACCAATCGCATATCCACACATACCCTCAGGCAAGAAAAGCCCAAGTGCAATCAGCTTTTCAAGTCCATCGGACGTTAGTAGACGTTTTGTAGCCTCCAATTCATGCCCATTCCCTGAATCCTTACTTTGAGCGACCTTGACCTGTTCCCATTCATTAAATGTCGTAAGAATAGCGCGCTGATGGTCGAGTGTACTTAGATCGAGACGAATTAGTTTTGCCCCTGGATTATCGCGCCAAAATTTTCTCTCGTGCCCACGTTTTTCCTGAAATTTACTGCCGGATAAATCAACAAGATCTTGCGCAGCGTAAATATAATCAAAGTCGATTCGACTTTCCTGAATCGAAAATACTTCCGGCTCAAGGTCTTGAATCGATATTTCCGGCATGAGCCTCAGCGTTGTCGGAAGATCATGTTTTTTGCAATGCGTTATCAGTGATCGAATGGTCGCATCACGGGAATTTTCTCCGAGAAACGACAAAAACAGCTCGTCTGATTCATAATCGGTAAACTGCACCACTAAGTTATCGTGCAATTCTGCGATCATGCGCCCTCCGGGATTCCAGGCAATAAGACAATTGAAATTGAAATCTGAATACGGTTCAAACCGCGACGTGTGCGCCTCAACCGCCGCTCTATCGCTGTGTTCGATCTTCTTGAATTCCGGAAATTGAGGGATCATGATGATTGACGGAGACGTACACGAGATACGTTTCGCTTCGAGGCACCTACTTCTTCTGCGCCACTGCGAAGAGAACATTTGAAATACCAATTTCTGACCACATGGCTGCAGATATCTTTTTTTGACGAAACGTCTTCATATTGAATCCCATTGCTGCAAACATGTCGTGAATATCCTTCTCCACGAGTCGCACGTTTGGCATGCGATGACCGTTGAGGAGCGAATGATTGGTGTCTCGTGAGACAGTGAGAATGAGCCATCCACCCGCCTCGACAAGACTCGCGAGATTGTGCATATAGGATTTCCAGAGGCGCTTCGAGGTCGTAATCGCGTCAGCGCAATAAAATGAGGTCACCAAGGGATACGTAACTTTCTTTCCAAGTGGTGCGGACTTCCGAATGTCGCCTCGTATAACCGCACCAATTTTCTTTATAAGAAGCGAGCGGCGGCGCGTGATCGCACGCGTGTCGCTCGCCCCGCCCTCTAGCTCGAGTGTTTTCTTAATATACACATCCCAATTGCGACTACCTTTTTCGCCGTCGATCCAATACTTGATATCGCGGAGCGATTCAGGTAGGTATTCCGCAACATCAATGCGCTTTACAAACGGCACAAACGGCACGAGGCGATGCACGGTGGGACCCGCACCGAAATCGAGCATTCTCTCGATATGCGAATTCCCCACCTTTTTCAAGTGCGCGATGATATATTTTTGAATCATCACCTCATCCGCGCTGATCGAATCTTCTGGAAAATACTGCTCAAGCGAGGCGCGGGATCCCCATGCTGATTCTTTCATACGGTGTGTACGACTGATTCCGCGACCGGTCGGCGCGTGCGGATAAGGAAGTACACGATAATGAGATTGGACAAAAATATCCAAATCGGATACGCGGCAATACCGAGCGACCACGTTCCGATAGCTAACAGATTAATAAAACTTGCCGTAGTGCCGATAATCCACGCGGTGCGACTCTCCGTTTCCGGGTTGGTATACGATTTTACAGCAGTCGGCGTGAGAGCAATAAACTCGGAAAGTGCACTCAGAAATAGTGCAACGAGCGGCGATTGCGCAAAAACGTACGCAATAGCACTCGCAATGCCACCCACAAGTGCGACGCGATCAAGGGTACTCAAGGTGAATGGCCCGTCGCCATACCGAATCGAGAATATGCCGATGCAGATGTAGCCAAGCGCGTAAGCGACTGGGAGCCACAGCGTCTCGCGAGCCCCCGCACTATAGGAACTCAGTACAACAACGACCGTTATCAACGCAAGAATCCACCAGGTCACCCGATTCGGCTTCGTCTCGCCCTGTAGAATACTTCGAATGTACACAATAGTCGTTGGAATCAAGAGGAGCCCCGCGAACATCCCCAAAAAATACTGAAAGCTCATAGCACATAAGCGTAGCATGAAGATTTTGCATCAAATGAGTTGTGAACATGAAGGTTTCATGAATTTTTTAATGATATACTCCGATCATCGATCTTTAAATAATAAAAAATTTATCTTATGCTCGGGGGAGTAAGAAAATCGAATCGCACATCGCGCACTGTTTCAAACGTAGGAAAAAAAATATCAAACGGTAAGATTTGGGGTGATACTCGTGACACCACACATCAAACGCGCATTGATATCGGCTTTACGAACAATTCAAATACATGGAAAGAGGCTCCTGCATTATTTACCG
Organism: uncultured Candidatus Saccharibacteria bacterium; assembly: GCA_964393065.1. Classification (GTDB taxonomy): domain Bacteria; phylum Patescibacteriota; class Minisyncoccia; order Phycocordibacterales; family UBA2100; genus UBA10103. Next base: position 1,945 of record CAYMRY010000023.1, on the reverse strand, counting down.
AGCATACCCTTCAAATTCTCGGCCACCCTGTCATGGAGGATTGGGAAACCCCCTATATGGAGCGCCTCGCGCAAATCGCCTGCTCAAATGGGGGCACCGTGCTTGAAGTCGGCTTCGGCATGGGAATATCCGCACGTTTTATACACGCATCAAAAAAACTAAAGCGCCACATCATTATTGAGATGAACTCGGAAGTTGCATCGCGTGCGCGCGAATTCGGGAAAACGGCTCCGCGCCCGGTGCTGGTACTTGAGGGTATGTGGCAGGAGGTACTGCACTGGATACCGGATAACAGTCTCGACGGAATACTTTTTGACACCTACCCACTTTCCGAGCCTGAAATACACAAGAATCACTTCTTCTTCTTTAAAAGTGCGCATACCAAACTGAAGCCCCGCGGTGTTTTGACCTACTATTCCGACGAGATCGATTCCTATCACCCCAAACATGTACAGAAACTGACAAAGGCGGGCTTCAAACAAGCGCATATTAAAAGCGAAGTGGTTCCCGTCCAACCGCCTCACAACTGTGAATACTGGAAAAGCACTACGATTCTGGCCCCCATCGTGCGAAAGGCATAAATCGTCGATTCATTCGATGTTAGTGTTTTCCATACCTTTTCCCCCGCAACACAAACGTTATATCAACGTCGGTCGCTGAAAATCGTTTTTTCAGAAAATCTGCAACCGCCTTTTGATCGAGTCCGTGCCGGCAACTATACAGATCAGCACTTAAAAACCCACGCGCCGGAAATGTGTGGATACTAATGTGACTCTCCGCGAGAATAATCATACCCGTAACGCCTCCCGGGACCTTGAGAACGCCGTCAGCAACCGTATACACGAGCGGTTTTCCGAGCTCAAGCACGCCAAGAAGTGTGCACAGATCAGAGAGTGTCTTTCGCACTAATTTTTTATCCCACAAGAGCGCGGCGTTAGCGTCATATGCGTCGAACATCATGTGTTCGCCGAAATATGTATCGGTACCTTTTTTCACAGATCGTGACGATTGTGCGCTCTTTTGGCGTCCTTTGGTACGCATGGAAATTAGTGTACAGAGTTTTGCGACGCACCCGAAAATGATCGCACCTTTTCCACGAGTTCTTTGAGCGTGTCTTTGCCTTTTATGAGATACGCGACAGCGCCAAGTCCGAGCCCTTTTGTCGCAAGCTCTTCCTGACCAAGGCTTGTCACGAGCATAAAGGGTATTGCTGTTAATTCGGGATTGGAGCGAACGTTCTCCAGCAACTCGAGCCCATTCATCTTTGGCATCATCATGTCCGACATAATGATCGATGGCTTTTCGGACATCTCACCGAGCGCTTTCAGGGCATCCTCGCCGTTGAAATACGCATGCACTTCAAAGCCTGCTTTCTCAAAGGCTTCTTGATACCCACGCATTACGAGCGGATCATCTTCTGCGACTACAATTTTGATGCGTGGTACGTCAGTCATTCCTTCAGTATGACGTCTTGTTACCGTGATGCAATCGCGCGATGCGGATAACTACTCCTCACGGAGCGCTACTTCTTTGCGAGAGCAGGCGCGATCGGAAGTGTAAAATAGAAAGTACTCCCCTTCCCATCTTCACTTTTCTCGAGCCCAATATCGCCCAACATCGCATTCACGATGAGTTTACAAATATACAAACCAAGCCCCGTACTCTGACTCACGTCGCGCGCAAGTGTTTGCTCGCCCGCTGGTTGAAATTTACGGAAGAGATACCGTTGATTATGCTCGGAAATACCACTCCCAGTGTCGCGCACACGAAAACGCAGAAATGCACCCTCTTCTGAAATCGAGATTGTAATCGAGCCCTGCGTCGTAAACTTCGCGGAATTACCGACGAGATTGACCAAAATTTGTTCGACACGATTTTTATCAGCGACAATGCTTGGCACATGTGAACTCTCCGAACGAAACACGAGCTCGATCCCCTTGTGTCC